>JALUXV010000459.1 GCA_027013165.1 Alteromonadaceae bacterium | reverse complement strand
TGTTTGATCACCTCGGCTGCGCCTTGCAGTTCATCACTTTCTAGCCAGTAGTAGCTATCAAATAGGCTTTTTGCCCCTCTGATAAGATCTTCATATAGATTTTTGCTAGGCGTTGGATTGGCAACCATACGAATAATGCTAGTGAGGTCGGAAATACCTCGTACTAACTCTTTATTGCCAATACGACTTAAAAAGCTGTCGGTGGTGGGTTGAGCGGCGGCGTATTCTTCACTAGCGTAAGGCGTTTCCCATACTTGCATGGGGTGAACTCGAGTGGCCTCCGCTTCCGCATTAAATATTACCGCTGTGCCATTTTTAAATATGCTGTATCCGTGACCGTATATCGGGTTTTGAAGCTCTTTTCGAATAAGGTTGTAGGAATATAGCCCAACGAGTCCATTCTCTGGCTCGTAGAAAATGTACAACACATCTTCGCCATTGGGAGAGCGAATGCTGCGCTTGAAGTTCAACCCATCAATGCGATCAGGAAACGATTTGCTCTCACCGCTCTTAAGGTAATAGCCTCCGGGGAAAATAATGCCGTGGTCTTCGGGTAAAGAGACACAGGCATGCCCAATAGCGTCTATTCGCTGCACTTGTAAGGTACGGCTGTTGTACACCAAGTAACGGGCTTCTTTTTCGCGATAAGGAATGATTTTGAGCAGAATCAGACTGCCCACTTGGGCGTAAGACACATCTGCATCTGCTAGAGACTGGGTTTTGTCTTCAACGGGTTCTTGATAAATGCCCAAACCGTCTTGGGTATTGTTTTCAACTTTTACCGTTAGGTTGCCACCTATGGTTTCAACAAATACAGTGTCGAGAATATTGATATGAGGATGGCTGCCCGCTTCGTGCATTTCACGGCCAGTGGGTTGCCATTCAAAATCGTGAGAAGGCGCTCGTTTAATGGCGCGTTCACCCCGATTGTCGATGTAATTCGCCGTGCCGTCTTTATTGACTCGCCACTGGAAAACCCGAACATCATCTATCTTTCGGCCAATTTGGAATACAGCGAAAAGCAAGTCGCCTTGTACTTTGAGTTGAATAAGCCGGGCTTCTTTGTAGTAAACGTAAAGTTCGGCAAATTCTTTTACAAACTCTGCTTGGTCGAGGAAGGTACTTGCAATGTCTTGCTCTTCTAACTCAAATCCGCTGTCTGACTGATTAAGCTTATACAGTGAAAATACGTCTTTAACTTGGGTCTCTTTTTTGAGCCCTAAATAAACGTTATAGCCAAACAGTAAGTAGTCACCAACCGGAACAATATCGCGGGCAATACAGTTGTTTTCTGTACGCACTCGCACTCGGCCAAGAACGTCTAAACGGGCTTGACCAAACTCATCAATACGTTGCTGATTAAGATTGTCTGTATGGACTTTTAGCTGGTTGCCTTGTTGTTCAAGACGACCTCTAATCACTTCATAAGCGCCACCCTCAGCAACAGCTGAGGTGACCTGTTCAGTGGCATCTGGTTGCGAATCTGTCGAAGCCATCGCTACTCCCTGTGAAAACTCATTAAC
>JALUXV010000458.1 GCA_027013165.1 Alteromonadaceae bacterium | reverse complement strand
CCCAGCCTGTGAACAGCAAACCTGCCCACCCCTTTTTCCCCAATAGGTAATCGCCCTTTCTCTGTACGAATTCCTTTAGCTCTAGACTCACCTTTATGTCCATGAGCTGGCTCCATCCATATATTCGTAACTGTATTGAAATCCATTCCATCACCATCGTCCTGGATTTCAATTTCTCCACCGTCTTCGTCAATGTTTAAGAGCAGCAGTGAGACATTACTGGCATCTGCGTCATAAGAGTTTTTAATTAGCTCAAACAAGGCTAGTGTATGATTTTTGATCAGCTGTTCGCCCAATAGCTCCATTATTCGAGCCCTTGGGCGAAAATCCTTTTTAGTCTTCTGCAGATCGTCTTCAGTCTTCATTCTTAATATGTCCCAGCTGAACCTCAGCGTTACTTTTGCCGCTAACTTTCACTTAACAGATCAATGCCTTTACGAGGGTCTACTCCAAGTCCTGCGCAGTAGATGGAATACTCAAATACATCCAACCTTCGTTCCATCATCTCTACTTTCTGCACAAACGAGTGTGGCTCGCCCAGAATTTCGGCGAGTGCCCGCATACTTAACCCCTGATCAATTCTCGACTGTTTCAGCCAACCGATCAGGGCAGCATATTTAGATGATGAAATGGCCTTTTGCATTGTACCGATTATTGGTACTATGCGCGATGTACCCAAAACAGGTACAAAAAGACAGTCTCAATGGGTACAACCCCTTCGAATGGGAAAACTACGGCTTTTAACAGACGCTACAGAAGGAAAATGAGTCAAAATTTACCGACGCCACAGTGGTTGATCCTGTGGCGGGAGGGAAAAGCACCGCGACACCCAATACTATTGTCTCACAAGAGTTGGGCGACCTTCTTGAAAAGCCTGATAGGGCACCAAATTCTTCTAAGTCTAGTCAGAGAAAGCCATTCATTACTTAGGCCCGGAGAGAATTGAAGAGCGCTAGAGAAATGTCACTAGTCTAACGGGAGGAGAGGACTGTTTCTGAGAATCACCAGTTTCGCCTGGTCCGAAATCGTGCACGGAGTTGACTATGAGCCTATGGCTGATGTTACTAATTTTGTTGGGCGTAATCGTTTTCCTGGCAGTAATGGCTTGGCCTTCGAAACAAACCGATTCGAAGGATAGTTCGGATGACCCTTCTGATTGCGACTGATTGAAAGGGTTTATTCGCCATCCCCGATGGCTCCCTTCGGATAATCTCAAGAATGAGGCTGGGCTTGCGTTATCAAAAAAACATGGGAAGTTAAAGCGATCACATACAAGGAGTTATCTTATGCCCGCCAACAACATACTTCTGATATCGATCATATTATTCTGCCTTGCAGGCTGTTCAAGCAGCCCCGTCCAACTTAACCCCAATGAATCAAAGGCGCTAAATATCGCTAAAGCGGCAGGATTCAGCGATGGGCTGAATGATTTAGAAATACCGCAAGATACCGTCACCGACTTCAGTGATAGTGCTGCATACGGGGCATTATTTACTGCCTCTGGCTACAACACCCCATCTCCA
>JALUXV010000457.1 GCA_027013165.1 Alteromonadaceae bacterium | reverse complement strand
CAATCAAAATTTGACCAATTTCGACGAATTGCATATCAGCGCGATTTCTCTTCAAACCGCTGTACTGCAAGGAATTACGTTAAAGAGCATTTAACTTATTTTTACATTATCTTAAGATGGTTTTTGTCAAAAAACGTAAAGATAAAAACAGACAGGAAAACTTATGGGAAAATTTAAAACATCACTTACCGCTATGGCGGTTGTGGTTGCACTTGGTGCATGCTCAGAACAAAAGGCACCTGAGACCACCAGCACAGATGTACAAAATACAGCTACATCTCAACAAGCACAGTTTGATAACGTGCTGCTTCAAGAGTTTAAAGGCCCGTACGGTGGCGTGCCTGCTTTCGATAAAATGAATTTGGAAGATTTGAAGCCTGCGCTAGAAAAAGCCATGGAACTGAATCTTAAAGAGATCGAAGCCATCGCAAATAACGAAGCGCCACCAACGTTTGAAAACGTCATTGTTGAAATGGAGCGTGCAGGTGCAGAGCTTGGACGCGTATTCACGTATTACGGCATTTGGAGCTCAAACAAGTCTAGCCCTGAATTCCGCGAAATTCAGGCCGAGATGTCACCAAAACTGTCAGCTTTCTTCACGCAAATTACGCAAAATGAAAAACTCTTTGAAAGAGTGAAAACGGTGTACGAGTCTGATGAACTGAAATCGCTCACGCCAGAAGAACAGCGTATTACGTGGATGACTTACAACAGCTTCGCGCGCAACGGTGCGACGTTAGATGGCGAAGCGAAAAAGCGCTACGCTGAAATTAACCAAGAACTTGCTACGCTGCACACCAAGTTTTCTAACAACGTGCTAGCAGACGAAGAAAATTACGTTACTTATATTACTGAAGACCAGCTTGACGGCCTACCCGCTTCGTTTGTAAAGGCAGCTAAAGCGGCAGCCGAGTCTCGCGGTGAAGAAGGTAAATACGCGATCACCAATACGCGTTCGTCTATGGACCCGTTCTTGACCTACTCAACCAATCGTGAGCTTCGCGAAAAGGTATGGCGTACTTACTACAACCGCGGTGACAATGCCGACGAGTTTGATAACAATGATATTATCAAGCGCATCCTAACCCTTCGAGATGAGCGCGTTGAGCTGTTAGGTTACGAAAATTACGCACAGTGGCGTTTAGAAGATCGTATGGCGAAGAACCCAGAGAACGCCATGGATCTGATGATGAAAGTATGGCCTGCCGCTATTGCTCGCGTTGAAGAAGAAGTGGCCGACATGCAAGCCATTGCCGATGAAGAAGGTGCAGACATCACCATTGCCCCTTGGGACTACCGCTTCTATGCAGAAAAAGTACGCCAAGCGAAATACGACCTAGATTCAAACGAAGTAAAGCAGTACTTGCAGCTTGATAAGCTTCGCGAAGCCATGTTCTACGTAGCTGGTCGCTTGTTCAACTTCAACTTTACACCTGTTGAAGAAGGCAAAGTGCCGGTTTTCCATGAAGATGTAAAAGTATGGGAAGTAACAGATAAAGACAGCGGTGAGCATATCGGTCTTTG
>JALUXV010000456.1 GCA_027013165.1 Alteromonadaceae bacterium | reverse complement strand
AGAGGGTATGCAAGATCACATAACAATGTCAGCGACCCACACATTCATATCCTGGAAACCCTCTGTACATAAACAAATTGTGAGTTTTATCGATAGCGGGCAATTTAACCGTAATGAATAAAGCGCGGATATCTTGAATCTGTTTTATTGTGCTGCTAATGCGTATATGAAAGACGCAGCTATATATTATTAAGAGGATGCTATGAATTTAAAATCTGTAATTGTTAAGCTAGTGTGGATCACGGCGTTTCTTGTCATCTCCTATTTAATAGGAGAGGTAACACGGCAGAATATGGATTGGTACGCGGATTTGAATAAATCTCCGTTTAATCCGCCGCGCCTTGCTTTCCCGATAGTCTGGAGCATCCTATATACGATGCTCGCGATTGTCGGTGCGCAGTTATGGATGAACAGGGCTCAGGTCAATGGCAAGAAACACATGATTGTCTATGCCGCCTATATGCTTGTGAATTGGGCATGGAGTTTTATCTTTTTCGGCGCACATATGGTCGGTATAGGTTTTGCCTGGATCATATTGGCCGATATCATTTTAGCTGCTCTGATTTTCTTGTTGTATAAGAGCGAACAGAAGCTACAGCTTATGATGCTGTTGCCGACTTTACTGTGGGGATTGTTCGCAGCTTATCTGAATGGTTATATCTACCTTGCCGGATAAATAACTCAGAACACGCAGCGCACATCGCTAGATTTTTATCCTCCACAATATTCTGAATTTTTGGGGAGTTCTTAATAGGAAATTCGCGTACAGTGTTATAAATCTATGCACGTTGTTAAGGTTCACTCTGTGTGCTTTTTAACAGCGGAGCTTTCAATAAATTTTATGGAATAATAAATATAAGGCAGTATTAATATGAAGACACGCGCAGCAGTTGCTTATAAAGCGGGATCCCCACTCGTCATCGAAGAGGTCGATCTTGAAGGTCCGAAAGAAGGAGAAGTTCTGATCGAGAATATGGCGACAGGCATATGTCATACAGATGCTTTCACGTTATCCGGTGATGATCCTGAAGGCGCTTTTCCTGCGATTTTAGGCCATGAAGGCGCTGGCATTGTTCGTGAAGTCGGCGCTGGCGTAACATCAGTGAAACCAGGTGATCATATTATTCCTTTATATACGCCGGAATGCCGTGAATGTGATTTTTGTCTAAATCCTAAAACCAATTTGTGTCAATCCATTCGCTCAACACAAGGCCAAGGACTTATGCCGGATGGAACCAGCCGTTTTTCAATTAACGGAGAAAAAATTCTGCATTATATGGGAACGTCTACCTTTTCAAACTTCTCGGTTCTGCCGGAAATTGCTGTGGCTAAAATTCGTGAAGATGCTCCGTTTGAGAAGGTCTGTTATATCGGCTGTGGTGTAACAACGGGTATTGGTGCTGTTGTATTTGATGCAAAGGTCGAACCGGGATCTACAGTTGCGGTATTCGGGCTAGGCGGCATCGGACTTAATGTTATTCAGGGCGCTAAAATGGTTGGTGCTTCAAGAATTATCGGCATTGATTTG
>JALUXV010000455.1 GCA_027013165.1 Alteromonadaceae bacterium | reverse complement strand
ACCAAGTTTCTTCAGTCATGGCAAAGCTTGGTGTACGAGATAGAACGAGGGCAGTGCTCAAGGCGTTAGAGCAGGGGGTATTGTGATCAAAAAAAGGAGAAGCAGAGCTTCTCCTAACGTGTTTCGAGCTAAGGCTTAAACTATTTATTCATATGCACAACAGAGCGTATGCTTTCACCTTTATGCATTAAATCAAACGCGTTGTTGATGTCATCAAGACCCATGGTGTGAGTAATAAATTCTTGAAGCCCGAATTCCCCGTTTAGGTATTGCTCTACAATTCCTGGTAGTTCTGAGCGACCTTTAACGCCACCAAATGCTGTACCGCGCCAAACACGACCAGTCACTAACTGGAAAGGACGCGTTGATATTTCCTGACCGGCGCCAGCAACACCAATAATGACTGATTCGCCCCAGCCTTTATGGCAGCATTCAAGCGCAGAGCGCATAACGTTCACGTTACCAATACACTCAAACGAGTAGTCAACGCCACCGTCTGTCATTTCAACAATTACTTCCTGAATAGGCTTGTCAAAATTCTTCGGATTAACCACATCGGTCGCACCAAGCTGTTTGGCCAAGTCGAACTTACTTTCGTTGATATCAATACCAATAATGCGACCGGCGCCAGCCATGCGTGCACCGATAATAGCGGATAAACCAATACCGCCTAAGCCAAAGATAGCAACCGTGTCGCCCTCTTGTACTTTCGCGGTTTTAAGTACTGCGCCCATACCGGTGGTTACGCCACAGCCAAGCAAGCATACTTCTTCTAACGGGGCGGTTTTGTTAACTTTCGCTAGCGAAATTTCTGGCAAAACCGTGTACTCAGAAAATGTTGAGCAGCCCATGTAATGATAAATTGGCTCACCATCTTTTGAGAAGCGGCTTGTGCCGTCTGGCATTAGGCCTTTACCTTGGGTTGCACGTACCGCTTGGCAAAGATTGGTTTTGCCCGATGTGCAAAACTTACACTCGCCACATTCTGCGGTGTAAAGTGGAATAACGTGATCGCCAACTTCTACGCTGGTCACGCCTTCACCCACCATTTCAACAATACCGCCACCTTCGTGACCTAAAATTGAAGGGAATACGCCTTCTGGATCTTCACCTGATAATGTAAATGCGTCAGTGTGGCACACACCAGTTGCAACAATGCGTACAAGCACTTCGCCCTTTTTAGGAAGCTCTACATCAACTTCTTCCATCTTTAACGGCTCACCTGGGCCCCAAGCCACCGCAGCTTTTGATTTAATGTGGGTTTGACCTTCCTGCAATGAATCTTTGAATGACGCCATGTAATGACTCCTTAATCATAAATAAATGATGATGTTTTATAGGCCAAAGTATAGGAGACGGATTACTATTGATAAATACAGTTTTAGTAAATCACTTTTTCATATTTGTAATAATTGATTTGGACAAATAGAATGTACTTAAATAAACCAGCGCTGTGTTGAACAACGCTAGACCAACGAGTGGCGATTATGAAATATCTAGAAGGTATAGCCGAGTTTTGTGCCGTAGC
>JALUXV010000454.1 GCA_027013165.1 Alteromonadaceae bacterium | reverse complement strand
ACCTGTATTAATTGTTAGGGTCTGTGTGATGTCCGCGATATTTTTAGCGCCGATCGCGTCAATTGCAACGCTGTCTACTACCGCTAGCGGCGATGGAGATTCAAAGTTTTCGCTTCTGCGAACAAAACTTCCGGTAACGAGAATAAGCTCAACGTCTTTCTTGGCATCTTGCTCAGATTCAACGTCAGACTCTTGGGCTGAAGCAATATATGAAGAGCAAAATAACGCAGTACCGACCATAGCGGCAACTGCTGTCTTACGCGTTTTTAATTTCATAGTGTGATTCCAAATCTGGGCTTATCACTACCGGCACTACTACCCACACTTTCCGCTAGCAACAGGCTGTTCGATTTCGTGTTGTTATTGTTTGGAGGTGACAGAATGTCGACCTACATGATTGATACTATGCTCGAATTTTATCTTTGTAAATTTATTGTGAATAATATATTTACATTAATTTTACACATGGTCAGACCAGATAGACTTAAGGCTACAGAACCCAATGCCTCAGTCACAGTTTCTAAAAAGCATAGTGAGAAGATGTTTCTCTGTGTGCGTAATTTATTCACTCTTGCGTTTTCAGCACTGACCACACTAAAAAACTTAATATATAAAAATCAGTAACTTGAGAATTTTATTTTACGGATCAATTCTTGAATCAGCTTGGTTATAACTAAGTAAATGGTAATGAGGGTTATGGATTTTCCGAAGGTAGATGAGGTATATAAGCTGCTAAGTTCGAAGCTTGAAAGCTGGATAGAAGGTGCAATTACTCTCCTTCCTAATCTTGTCGTCGCCTTTCTCATTGCCATATTGTTCGGCGTTATAGCAAAGATGGTAGGTAACGTTGTTGGCAAGTTAATGCGGCGCACGTTTGAATCGCGTCAAATTGCCGGTCTGCTCACTTCAATTATCAAATCCATTGTCCTCTTGGCGGGCATATTTATAGCGCTAGATTTTGTCGGCCTCAAAGGCACAGTTACTTCATTGCTTGCAGGTGCAGGTATTGTTGGACTGGCCGTCGGTTTTGCTTTCCAGGATATGACAGAAAATTTCATAGCTGGGATAGCAATGGGGATTAGAAAGCCCTTCGAAATCGGCGATGTCATTGAGGCAGAGGGTGTGTTTGGAAATGTGAAAGAAATTAATCTTCGAAATACTCTCGTCGAGACCTTCTACGGGCAACTTGAAGTTATCCCTAACAAAATTTTATTCCGAAATATACTGACAAATTACTCCAGTTTAGGATATCGAAGGATAGAGATCCCTGTCGGGATTTCTTATGCAGACGATATTGAGACTGCAGCTAACGTCATTACCAACGCAATGAACGATAAAGATTACGTTATCAAAAAAGATGAAACTGCCGTGTATGCAGAATCATTTGGCGACTCTAGTATTAATTTATTGCTGTGGTTTTGGATCCGCTACCCGGGCGAGCCCGGTTTTATGATGGTTAGACACGACGCCATCAATACGATTAAAACGGTGCTTGAAGACAACGATATTCTTATCCCGTTCCCAATCAGGAC
>JALUXV010000453.1 GCA_027013165.1 Alteromonadaceae bacterium | reverse complement strand
CAATATTATCTTGGGCATGAGGCCTAAATACCGGTGAAAAGGTACCGAACTGAAGCCATCTTGTATAAAGCTCAGGATCAAAGGTTTCGCCTCCAGCAAACCCACCTAAGTCGGAATGGGTATACGCCATTCCAAAAACACTCATTTGAAGTGCCAACTCTACCTGAGGTTTAAGTCCGCCCCAGCTTCGACTCACATCGCCTGTCCAAGGCACCATTCCATACCGTTGACTGCCCAAAAAGCCTGAACGCATCAGCACAAAGGGGCGCGTGTCGGGCTGTAGCGCAGTTAAATTGTTATACACGGTTTTCGCCCACTGATGACCGTAGGCATTGTGCACTTCTGCGCCGCTTACTTTTGTAGACTGCCACATGTGCTGAATATCATCAGGATGCACTTCTGGCTCACCCAGGTCGCCCCACCAGCCGGCAACACCCTGTGCAGCAAGCTTTTCATAATATTGCCAAAACCAATCTTGACCCGCTTCACTGAACACATCGACAAGGCCGGTATTGCCAAAATAAAAATCGAAGGTATACGGCGCACCGTTATCGTTTTGAGCAAGGGCATTATTGGCAACGGCGCTTTCCCATTGTTTTGACGTCGTGAGAATAAAAGGCTCGGTTATAAGCACGGTTTTCACGTCTTGAGCGCGTAGCTCACTAATCATTTTCTCGGGTTCAGGGAAAGTGGCGGCGTCCCAGCTTAAGTTCCCCATGTGCCCTTTAATGTCTTTGCCAAACCAATATAAATCGAGCACTACGGCGTCAACGGGAATATCTTGCGTATTAAAGGCATCGACAACATCCATCACTTCGTTTTGAGATTTATAGCCAAATCGAGATGCAAAGTTACCCAGCAGCCAACGCGGCGGAAGCGGCTGTTTTCCCGTAACTGCTACGGTATTCGTAACCGTGTCTTCTAAATTTTCACCCAACACCATGATGTAGCTAGCACGGCCGCCTTGTGCCTTAAATAACAACTCGTTGCTTTTCGTTTTGCCAATATCTAGCTCGCCAGAAGCGGTGTTATCGAACAATACGCTGTAATTTTGTGACGACATCACAGCCGACAAGCCAAAGTACATCTGGTTTGAAGACGTGGTGTAACCATAGTGTGCTTTGTTATATAGCGGCATGCTATGACCACGACGATCCATACCCAGTACGCGCTGACCACCGCCGTAGAGCCTTTCGTTTTCATCAAGCGTAAACGTCAAATGCACACCTTCTTCGGATATAGAAAGGCCACCGCGCTCTTTAGCAATAACTTCACCGTTTTGCGCATAGCTGATTAAATGACTTCGCTTATCGATAGTTGCTGAAACATCATTGTAAGTAAGCGTGATAGAATTCGGGGTTTCTGACACGTTTATGTCAAGCTGATTAGAAGCAGCATCGTCAGGTAATGCCATAGACGGTAAATTTACATAAGGCCTACCGCTGTCATCCGTTAAAAACGTGACTTGAAAGCTATTGTTTCCAATCGCCGTTACTGTGAAGTCATTGGTGTCGGTATCAATGTGTAGGGTA
>JALUXV010000452.1 GCA_027013165.1 Alteromonadaceae bacterium | reverse complement strand
GGCAAAGCTGCACAGATTTCTTCATATTCCTTTGAGTAGATACCCTCGGCATACAATTCTAACCGTTCTTTTTCATATAATTTGTACAACAAATCTTCTTTGAAAATACTCACAGTATCATCGTCCGTGTCGTTCACGATAGAATCAACCATCACTTCGCGTACAAGGAAGAACCTCTCCAGAAAATCATCTTTGGAAAGTGGTTTGTGTTGCGTCATTTTAGCGAGATTTGCAATAATATTATCGGCTAGTGTCCTTGTTTTTGCGTGCGGCTTAACTTCCATTGGTTCCACCTTTTTTAGTATGTGTAGGACATGATGCTTTCAATCAAAAGACATGCTCCAATGTATGTTCTTCTTCCCTCTGTGCTTACGGCATACCCGAAAGATACCTATGAATATTATATTGTCAACAAATAATGTTCATTTTTTAGTGTGAGTGTCCCTTGACTACTGGGTAATTATCAAAAACACAAGGATCTTTAGCGGACAAACTGTATGAAATACAAGGTTAAGGAGGCTTTCACCATGGTCGGTGTGATGAAAAAATTAAGAAGCTAAATCCCGCATCAGGTCAAAAGTCTTTTTTGCATGAATAGTTCGACCCTTTGACCAATTTAGACCGACTTCATCAAGAAAGCACTGCTCAATCTTGTCCCAATTTGCAACCAAGGTTGCCCAATCGTTGTTAATGTTCGCAAACTTGTGCATGGACTTCCTTGCTTCGGGGACGGCATCCAAAAATAGTAAGCAACGATTGAAATCCGAAGGATCGCTGGGTGTGTTTGTTCTGCGAGGCTTTCTGTCCAGAAGTGTGGCTGCCATAGCTATGGAACTGACTCCAGTGTCCTTGTCCTCGAATATCCAAGTAATTACTTTTTCTTTCATTTCATGATCATCAATCATCATCGAAATCCTCATGTGGGGTCTTTAATTCATCGAGCGTGACTACATCATGGAGAACATTGAAATCATCTTTAACATCATTGTCAAATAGGCATAGAAGAACACCAATGTTCTGTGTGAGAGATTGCATGGCGACTCGTTGACAACAGTTCTCATTTGCATCATCAATCGTTGCTATGAGGTCATTGTGCGCTCGAACAATGTTCTTCCTTAATCCATCCATTGAGTAACCCATAGACATGGCGGTCTTGGTTTTCCTGTGCGATAAATCTTCAACTTCTTGGGCTAGGGCGAGAATCAAACTATCACCTGTGCAGTCACGCCATTGCTCGCCATGCCTTAGGGCTTGCACGCGACCTTTCAGGTCTTGTTCTACAGTATATTTTCCATCATCAACAGATACGCTTAGGATAACTTTGCTCATCAATATGCTCCTTTTGTGTTACGAATGATACTGCATCCTTGATTATTGTCAACACACAAACTAAGGTGTGATACGGGGTGCTAAAATGCACTCGAAAATGCTCGATGCCGTAATGCGGACATAAGCAAAAAATAAAACAAGACATAGGCAAAAAATGCTTGCTTTTGTCAGGGGGGGCAGGAGCGTTAATATGGGATCTCAGAATGATTATG
>JALUXV010000451.1 GCA_027013165.1 Alteromonadaceae bacterium | reverse complement strand
AAAACGTGAGATGAGCCAGATAAAGTGACATCACCGTTAAGTGTTTTGATGTGGTTTTCAATGGTTGTATCAACGGCTGTTATGTCTCCATTCACTGTTTCAACGCTACCACCAATTGTACTTTGCGTAGGAAGCGTAACATTTCCATTCACGGTCTCTACACCCTTGAGCACATTGAGGTGTGAAGCTGCACTTACATCGCCATTTACAATGTCGATATTTCGGACAGACACATGGCTACCCATTTCAAGATTGCCGTTAACGATACTGACTTCATCCGCGCCACCATGATCGCTAATTTCCACATTGCCATTAACAGAAGAAATATCACCAGCGTGTTTCCCTTCAGCTATGTCAATATTGCCTAGAATAGAACTGAAATCGCTGCCTTCTAATGCGCTAGCGTCGCCAACATGGATAACGCAGCCAGTAAGCAAAGAGGCTGAAAGCAACATAGCTGCACTAGCAATAATAGACTTTTTCATATTCTTATATCCTTGATTGTTTCATAAATACTTAATAACACGCTTTAACGGTATTGATATCAAACACAAATTTTGTTGTGCATTTATAAAATACATATCACGTATCATGCCACTCTTAAAAAGCATTTAAAATCAAAAGGTTAGTTTAATATGCTAAAGGGGGAGACTGCATCAATGGTGTAATAACTAATTTTATAGTTTCATCTGCCACCGGATGGCGAATTTGACCATTTTGTACCACATGGCTCTAAGCTCAGAAGGGATTTCAGAAGGGGACAGACACTCGCTTGAAGAAATTATTTAAAGAAATGGACAGACACTCAATGTGAATACATCTGTTTGGTTACAAGCTGCTTTTTTGAGTGTGTGTCCGAGAAGTACAGGTAGCTATTTGAGTGTGTGTCCAACGAGTACAGGCAAGGTTTTAGCCTTTGCGAGTGTCTGTCCTCGAATTTTAATAGTATGTTGGCATATGTGGTTTTTACTTTTTGGTGAGGTTAGGTGGCGATGATAAAGATTTATCACAACCCAGAGTGCGGCACGTCTAGGAATGTACTGGCGGTGATCAAGGCCGCTGGATATGAGGTGCAGGTTATTGAGTATTTACGTGTTGGGTGGGAACGTGAACAACTAACTTATTTGTTGAATGCAGCTAACCTTAACCCTCGACAAGCGCTTCGCACAACAAAGTCTCCTGCTGCTAAATTAGGGTTACTTGATGAAACAGTGAGTAACGAAATCATCTTTGAATTGATGCTGGAACATCCTGTTTTAGTGAATAGGCCTATTGTTTGCATTCCCGAAGGTGAACACGAAAAAGCAGTTTCTTTACCTCTTGGGAGAGTTGAAGGTAATTCCTATTCGAATAACGCAAAAGAAACAGTGAAATTATGCCGGCCAAGTGAAGCTGTACTGGATATTTTGCCTGTATGGCCACAAGGCCCTTTTGCTAAAGAAGACGGCACACCAATTATAGACCAAGATGGTAAACGAGTAATTTAGACGGAGTAGTTTATGCAGGACAAGTACACGCAATTGAATAAGGCTAAAAGGCTTGCA
>JALUXV010000450.1 GCA_027013165.1 Alteromonadaceae bacterium | reverse complement strand
CCTATGGGCGCCCCCTGCAACAGTCATGTTTGCGCTATTATCTAAAATTTAAGGAAAGTGATTCAAGGCAAAGCCTGTTTATCCAGCCTAGTGTTATACCTACACTAGGCGCTAACCACATCGGCAAACAGGTAATAGCATGACTTCATTTTTCAAACAGAAACTTTCACGTATAAGCCCTACACGCAACGCGCTACAACCTCATCGACTTTTTGTACTATCTATAATGCTTGGCATGCCTTTCATGTCCTACGCCGACACGAAAGTGGTGCCCGCAAACGAGGTAGAATGGGGATATTTAAATCCGCTTCGTGGGGATAAAAGCCCAGGCGCCGCTGATTTGTGGGGAGATAGAACACAAGATACTGCAACGGGTATGTTGGTGCGCTTTAACAAAGGGTTTGAGTCGCCGCCCCACATTCATAATATTACGTATCGTGGAATTGTCATAGAAGGGCAAATGCACAACGATGATCCTAGCGCAGCCAAAATGTGGATGCCCACAGGCTCGTTTTGGACTCAACCCGCCGGGGAAGATCATACTACCGCAGCTAACGATTCAACAAACCTCATCTACTTAGAAATTGACGAAGGCCCGTATCTGGTTAAACCATCAAACGCACATTTTGACAATGGTGAACGCCCCGTGAATCTGCACATCAACAATATGGTTTGGCTTCACGACTCTGATTTAGCAACCCTATCTGCTGAAGGCGTTAAGGCAACCTATTTATGGGGAGACACCCAAGATGTATTTGGTTCAATGCTTTCTTTACCGGCAGGATTTGACGGCACGATTACGGCTTATGGGCAATCGTTTAAAGCTGTCGTCATAAAAGGTGCGGTGAACTATACGTATTCAGATGCGCAGGTAACTCAACACACCGCAATGGGCTCAACAGATAGCGATGAAGGGAACAAAACTATCGCCCTTGGCGCGGGAAGTTTCCTAGAATCAACCGGCGAAAGCCAACACAAGGTTAACAACACGAGTGAGGGCGAGGTACTTGTTTATATTCGTGCCGATAAGCCTTTTCAAGTAAGCCAATAGCGGCGCCATCAAACGCGAAAAACTTACAACTGCAAAGAGTAGCCTGGCTACTCTTTGCTGAATTGAATTAAGTGGCTTAGATATAGGGCAACGGCAAAGACTGCCAAGCTCAAAGTGCAAAACCACCACACCAAAGCAATGCTCAGTACTTCACTCGTCACCATACTCAGCCACAACGACAATACCAAACCCAGCCACCCTAAAATAACAAGGCCTCGCGGTTTTACCGCAATACTTGGGTAGTTATTTTTGAGCACCTTATGATGCTTTTGCATAGAAAACGCCAAACATGCCAAGGCGAAAAGTTGAATAAGTGCAACAATAGTAGTCACTGCCCTGCTCCGTGACGCCTAAATTTTCTAGCCAGTATTAGCAATAATCCACCAAACACTAAAAAAGCAGGAATAAAGCTTAAATAAGTCATGTCACCGGTAATGACCCCATGCTGAATGCGGCTAAAATACATACTTAGCTCAATCATTACGAGCGAAAAACA
>JALUXV010000449.1 GCA_027013165.1 Alteromonadaceae bacterium | reverse complement strand
AGACGCTATACCATGCACAAAACGTTGGGTGTCTTGTTCAAATTTGATGTACTGAGAAGCCACCTCTTTTGGGCTGCCATTAGCTCGGTTCGAGGGAGAATTTAGTCTTGGGTAATGGTGTTTAGGTGTTCTACTAGATAATCGGCAAATGCTTTTGCCGCTGGGGATTGGGTGCGTCGTGATGGAGTAAGTAAACTCAATTGGGCTTTACCAGAAATCCATGTGGGTAACACCCGTTGTAGTGAGCCATTGCTCAGCTCTTTTTTACAGGTATAAGCCGGTAAACTGACAATCCCCATACCTTCAACTGCCGCTTTTATGAGAGTGCTCATGTCGTCGCTGCACATTTGTGGCGTGAAAGGAATAGTGGTTTTTACACCGTCGTGGTTTTGTAGCGTCCAATGTCCGCTGGTAGGTTGCCATCCAAGTTTTAAACTTTGTCTTTTAAATAAATCGTAGGGTGTGGTTGGGGTACCTGCCTTGGCTAAGTAGGTAGGGCTAGCAAACAAATACCAAGAGAATGTTGATAAGCTTCTTTGAATAATACTAGAGTCGGGGAGGCTGTCGGTGTGCCCTCTGATCGCCATGTCTACGCCGGTTGAAACCATGTCTACGTTTTGATTAGTCACCTGTTGCACAAGCTCAACATCGGGGTGTTCCTGCATAAATTTGATCACTAAATCTTGAATAGCATAGTGCGCTACACCCAGTGAACAGCTTAGCGATACACGCCCAGTCAGTGATGTTTTTCTGCTCTCGATGGCAGCTTCAGCAGCTTCCATTTCATCGAGTAAAGCACGAGCATGCTGGTAAAAAATTTGGCCAGTTTCGGTGACGTTAAATTGGCGAGAAGTCCTTTGAATAAGCTTGGTATCAAGTCGTTCCTCAAGCTTTGAGACATGTCGGCTCAAGCGAGATTTAGGCATATTTAACGCATTGGCAGCGGGTGTAAAACCACGCTTTTCTACCACGTGAACAAAGTAATAGTAGTCATTCAAATCTATCATTTTTTTCGCAGTTAACCATTCATCTCTTGCTTCATTGTTCCAAATATAGAACGTAGCTTTCGAAATTTCTATCTACTCATTGTTATCGTTCTATAGCTAGAATTATCTCAAACGTTAGCAAACAGAGTTAGTACTATGAATACAACACAAAACTTAGCTGTAGAGTTAGATGAGAAGCAAGCTTCTAAAGGAACTGCTGCTTTGGTGAAGTCTGGGCAACCGTTCAGTGTGGCAGATGGCTTTCAAGCGCTCGCGTACAGAGATAGCGACTTTGGCGGAACTATGGATCCCATAGTTATGGTGGATCACTACACTATGACTCAACCTACCTTTGGTCCACACCCTCACGCAGGTATGTCTGCTGTTTCAATGATTTTTGAAGATAGCGAGGGGCGTTTTCATAACAGAGATTCACTAGGTAATGCGTTCGATATTATGCCTGGCGACTTGTATTGGTTAAAAGCGGGGGCCGGAGCCATTCACGATGAGTATCCATTAGCTGGCTCAAAAATTCACGGTCTCCAATTGTTTGTCAATTTGCC
>JALUXV010000448.1 GCA_027013165.1 Alteromonadaceae bacterium | reverse complement strand
GTCCTAGGTTGTGAATATAAATCTAACAGCGGGGAAAACAACAAAACTATTGTTCCGGTAACATCTCCTCTAGATGGTGAGAATTATTGCGGTGAGAGAACACCGCAGCGGTTAATAGTGATGGGAGGGATCTTAACGGGTTGCTCGTTAACCAATACATGTCCAGCGGCTCAGTTACCTGAAATTAGTGCCGAGGATTTAGGGGATATCAATAGATGTACTACTGGTATATCGGAGTATGTTGAATTGCTTAAGGGTGAGCTTAGTTTAAGTCTACCTGAAGAGGTCGAGGAAGAAATTAACCTTTGTCCTGAAGATTCTGTGTTGCGCGATATTAGGCAACGAATGGTCAATACTCGAGATAAAATTCAAGCGTTAGAAATAAGGAAAAGGCATTTTGAAGCGAATCACAGTGCTGAATTAGCTAATCTGAAAGGAGAACTAAAGATCTATGGTTTCCTTGAAGACCTTGTGTCTACCAGACAGCGAACACTTGCTACATTCAATGAGCAAACTTCACTTCCCAACCAGTTGCCAGCAGAACTCATTGTAGGCGGAATTGTAGTACCTGCATATTTTGTCTTTTGTGCTTTGTTAGGAGCTATGATCGCCATGGCAAGAAAACTTCCCGAGTTTCAGGCGCGCCTAGTAATCAATTGCGGCGATGAAGCTCCTGCTCAAAAGTCTTTCCGAGGGCAAAATTATTCTCCTCTTTACCCTATGGATATTCCAGAACTCGTATTGTTTCAGATGATACAGGTGGTTTCTGCCCCCATACTGGCCATACTCGCGTACGGTTATTTAAGCGATGGCATACTGTCTGACTTTACGGCAATTTCTATTGGATTTGCCGCTGGTTTCTCTTCTGAATGGGTACTAGTGATGGTAAGGAATATTACTGATAGGCTCGCAGGTGCAACACCAAAACAACCTCAAAATATTGCTGTTACAACAACCCTTGGCGCTAGTAAACCTCCGGAGGTTCTCCTTGCTAGTGGAGTTGCCGCAATAGGAAGCACTCTTATCCTTAGACAGGACGCAGAAACATTTACTGTGGGCCAACTCTTCACATTAATGGCTATTGACGGCGAAACGTTAACGGTACAAGAGCTCAACGGCACAAAGACGTTGGTGAAAGAAAAAACCTTTTTTGACCTGTATAGCGGAATGACAGATGGCGATTTTGTTCGCTTTTCGCCAAGTGGCAAACTGGATGGCTAGCAAATGACTAAATTATACCGAACAACAAGTTCAAATGGACTTAGACTAAGGGCTTCGCCATTTGATGGAAACACTTTAGCGGTATTACCCAATAATACAAAGTTGACCGCTATCGATGAGCAAACGTGGGTTAAAGTAATCACACCCAGGGGAGAGGTGGGCTTTGTACTGAAAGACTTTTTAGAGCCCGATATCACTACCATTAAACGGCCTAATGGTATAGTGATCTATGAATCAAGACATGGTGCTTTGCGCAGCGAACGCGACGTAAAGGTACATGAAGATTTTGTTCCCCGTCTTGAGTTTATGGAAAAAGAAGCAAAAGCCAG
>JALUXV010000447.1 GCA_027013165.1 Alteromonadaceae bacterium | reverse complement strand
ATACGCTTTTTCACAAGCGCTGTCGCGTTCAATACCGTTAATAGTTAGCCAATTGTCAAAGCCACCGACACTCGACATATCTAAACGTGCTTTGATGATCCCTTCTACAAATTGCTTAAAGTAGTTGTTCTTGGTGTTAGCTTCGATGTGATCTAAATTAATCACATTGTAGTCCCGATGCTGGTCTGCACCGTCAATTAGCGTTTCTTTTTCCGTCAAGCTCGTCAATCGCTCACCTATCCATATCGGATAATGCGGTCGGATAACGGTAATGGACGTTAACAAGTCTTCGCGTTGGGAACGTGCCAAATTATGGACGTCGTCAAACATAACAAGCGTTTTCAGAATATGCCGCTTGCCCTTATACAGAAATTTAACTTTACGTAACCACTTCAGCGCACTGTACTCGGTATGCAAAAGATGTTTTTCGTCTGCAAGTTCTAGATTGGAAATACCCTTTATAATTTGCAACTCAGCATTTTCGGCCCAATCACTAAGAGATTGAAGAGAAGACGTTTTTGGTAAGGCGCCCCATGATACGTCGTTATCAACTTCGATAGTGAAGTCGTCAAGACTGTCTTCAAATTGTAAGTTATAAAAATCTTTGAGCGCCGCGACCAGCATTAAAATGAGTTTGGCATTAATAAACGCCCTAAATACGGGTAACGCTTTATCATCAAAAATTTCGTGTATTTCACTAAATCCATCCGCGACGTTGATGTAAATCCCAAGAACTTTGGGGTGACTTTGTCCAAACACGCCTAAGCTATTGAGCTCGGTTATCGTATCACTGTGCACATGAGATTTTGCATTCCGTTGATTTTGAAGCTCTCGCAATGTTGCAGGTGTAAATAATCGAAAATTTGTACTCTTACCAAAACCAGGCGGGCTTCTAAAGATCCATGTCCCCTCTAACAACGGAGAGCTTGCTGCAGAAATGAGTCGCTTTATGCCGTGATGTGAATAGAAGCGCAGAAATGTTGGAACGTCGGCAAATAACTCCGTGTTCTTTTTTGCAAAGGGATTTCGTTCGCTCATTCTAATGCCTGCTCACGCGCGGGGACAAACCGACAAACTCAGCTGTTTCGAATGCCCATAATAATGAAACGCTATTATTCGGTGTGTTGTGACCTAAGACTAACGGAAGGCGACCTTCAGCAAAACCGAACCTGACTTCTCTTGTTTCACCTACCTCAGAGGCTTTATTGTAAAGTTTTGCATGGTCGTAGTATTTATCTTTTTCAATAAGCCGAATGATGGGCTCGTCATGCGAGTTGGCGTTCGAAATCCTGCATGCTGTATTTAATGACTGAACGACAATCAGTTTTGGAATATCGAACCGCTTTGCAAGCTCTGGTTGTTCTTTCCACAACTTTTCAATTTCTGTTTCAAAGTATTCCTCTGCTTGGCAAGAGGCGATGTATAACACAATGTAGACTTTGCATTTTTCACCCAAGATTGGCGTAGCCGCTGATTCACCTTCGGTGACTTCCTGTTTCAAAAAAGCCTTCAGTGTTTTGACAATCTTTCCTTTCCATTTGCCTGTTTTTTT
>JALUXV010000446.1 GCA_027013165.1 Alteromonadaceae bacterium | reverse complement strand
CGGATCAAAATGAAAGCTGCTCTCAGACAGCTCATCCGCATCGGTTTCATCAAGAAGGTCTTTCACTTTTTGTGCCTCTTCATCATCCAAAACGCTCTCGTGAAGTTCTTCATCATCCAATGCATCTGCATCAATAAGTGTCTCATCAATATCATCAAGCTTCAGCTCTCCAGCACTTACATCGGTTTCCTCATCATCAAGTGTTAATGTCTCATCATCTGCTTCAAGATCGAGTTCAAGGTCATCCATATCAAGTTCTACTGCTTCATCGAGCGAAACTTCTTCAAAATCATCGAGTTCATCCAGCTTCTCAATATCATGGATCTCATCATCATGAATCTCATCCAACTCTTCCAGATCACTCATCTCTTCTGCACTCTCATCACTCTCTACGCCCTGTGGTGCAGGTTCTTTGTCTATCTCTTTATCAAACATCACGAACAACTCTACAAGATCTGTCGGTAAAAAAGGTTTTTTCAGTGTAGAGTCAAATCCCGTACCCTCTTCGGCATCCCGTGCACAAATGTAAAGACTCTTTGAAAATGCTACTTTCTTTTTGAGTGTTTCAAGTACTTCATCTGCACCTATGGAGTCATCGACCACTACCAGATCATATGAAGATGCATCTATATCTTCAATATTTGTAACGATATCCAATTCATCAGAAGTTTTCTGAGCACTCAATGTAACTAACTTGTTTACAACAGGATTATTATTTAAAAGTAGTATCTTCACGCATGTTCCTTGAAAGAGATTGTCAATTTGCTCTTATTGTACCTAAAAAAAACTAAAAAAGCATTTCTAAAGCATTAAAAGCTTCTTGAACCTGCCCTTTTAAAATGAGCATAACGGCTGTCAATGTAGCAATGAGTACAGCAAAAGCGACCATGATCTTTATCGGAAAACCAATAACGAGAAGGTTGAATTGCGGCATAGTCTTCATCAGCATCCCGAAAATCACATCAGCAAGCCAAGAGAGTGCAATAATAGGAAAAGCGATGATAAAACCGACCATGAACATATTTCCTGCGGCATGTATAAGATAATGAAAAATATCCTTGCTCATTAAGAAACCGCCAAGAGGCACTGTCTTGAGACTATGGTCTATAAAGAGCAGCATCCAATGATGCAGATTCAGAGCGAGCAGGACCATTAAAGCCAAAAGAGACAAGAACTGTGAAATGATCGGCATGGAAACACCCGACTGCGGATCGATCGCACTCGCCATTGAAAAACCCATCATGAAAGATATCTGCCCGCCTGCAAAGGTAATGACATTGTAGGCTAACTGCAAAGCGACACCTACAATCAATCCAAGCATAAATTCACTCAAAATGGCAACTATGATCGTCGGAATGTTCAGTGCAATATGTACAGGCGGCATCGATGCATAAAAAACGACTGTGAAGAAGAATGCCATTGTCGCTTTTATGTTCATTGGAATGTTGTTGTGTGAAAAAATAGGCACTGCGATAAAAAGTGCGGCAAAACGAGAAAAAAGTAACAAAAATCCGACAATATTTGCTTCATTAAATATCTGTGCGAGTTCCATTA
>JALUXV010000445.1 GCA_027013165.1 Alteromonadaceae bacterium | reverse complement strand
AGCAAATAGCCTTGTCTACATTCTATTTTCCCACTTTGCACCCCAGCGCCTCATTGATAGAATGCAAGCAGAAGCGTTTGTTTCACCCGCTATATCTGGTACTAATACGGTTAAATCACAAGCGACTAATGTCACCGTGTCTGACCTTATCACCCTGCTTTCAACCTTTATGGGAACAGGCCGCTGCGATCAACTTCTTACTCAATATCAGCAGTTAAATAATTGCCAGCTAAATCATACTGATACGCCTGATGAGTCTTTTTTATCCTTTTGTGAACGGGCTCTCGGTGGTGTAATTGGAGCATCGAGCGCGAAGGTATTACTAGACAGTGCGCTGCGCGGTAAAAAAATGGATTTTACGGAGGTCATTAACTTCTTCGACGATACCACGCAGGCGATGCAATTTAATATGACGGCGCTATTAACCTCGCTTGAAAACATGGATCAGGGAATTAGCGTGGTAGATAAACATTTGAATTTGGTCGCTTGGAATAAACGCTACGCCAACCTCTATCCCTACCCAGACAACTTACTTGCTGTCGGCACGCCCATTGAAAAGCTCATTCGATACAACGCGTCGCAAGGCGAGTTTGGAACTCACGATGTCGATGCTGAAGTAGAAAAACGTTTGGCGCACTTGCGATCCGGTATGCCCCATCGCTTTACTCGTCAGCGCAAAGATGGTCGGGTCATTGAAATGGTAGGTAATCCGCTACCTGGCGGCGGTTTTGTAACAAGCTTCAACGACATCACCGGGCACGTGGAAATTCAGCAAGCGTTAGAAGAATCGAATATTGATCTAGAAGCCCGTATTAAGAAACGCACCGAAGAAGTGCACTCCATTAACGCAGAGCTTCGCCTTGAAATAGAACGCCGCTCAGAGGCCGAGAAAGAATTGATAAGGGCACGAAAAGCCGCAGAAGACGCCAACGCCAGTAAAACTCGTTTCTTAGCCCTTGCCAGTCATGACGTACTGCAGCCACTTAATGCAGCTAAGCTCTATGTAAGTGCGTTGGAAGAGCAGGAACTCTCTGATCAGGCCCAAGCTATTATTCAAAAGCTTGGCCATAGCGTCACGTCGAGTGAAACCCTTATCGGCACCTTGTTAGATATCGCGCGTTTAGATCAAGGTGAAATGAAGCCCGACATTGAATCTATCGATGTTCGCGTCTTACTCTCTCCGCTTGTTGATGAAATGGCCATGCGAGCCCGCGAGAAAGGACTGGCCTTCAAAGCCATAATTCGCCCTTGCTGGGTTAAAGCTGACAAAACGTATTTATACCGAATAACTCAGAATTTGCTATCAAATGCTGTGAAGTACACGGAAATGGGTCGAGTTTTATTTGTCGTAAAACCGGTGAAAGAAACCGTCTATTTCAAGGTTATCGACACAGGTATTGGTATATCAAATGATAAAAAAGACAGCATATTCGGCGACTTTTTCCGTGCGAACGAAAGTAAAGAGCATGGCTTAGGTCTAGGCTTGGGTGTTGTGCGCCGCTTAAGTTTGCAGTTAAACAGTGATATTAGCGTTAACTCGAAAGTTGGAAAGGGAAGC
>JALUXV010000444.1 GCA_027013165.1 Alteromonadaceae bacterium | reverse complement strand
TGAGGTAGGCCACATTGTTCACATGCTGATAATGGTCTATGTCATCGTTGGCTATGTGCCAAACGAGAGTGAATGGTTCTGGATGTCGCCAAGGTAGGTCAGTATATTCGTCTAATTGAGTGTTCATACAACAACGCTGGGTAAGGGGTTTTCTTCGGGTAGTTGGCAGTTATCATCGAGTAACAATGCCATTATCTCCCGTTCTTTTTTAAGCACAGGGCCAATAAAACTGTGCACATCACCAATGGCTTTAAACGCTTTAAAGCCTCGTTCTAAAAATTCGTGTAAGGCAAGTAAACCAGCCATTTTTGCTGGGCGTCTGGCCAAGGAAATAAGCATTCCTATTCCGCGCATCCGCACTACACCGTCGAGTTGTGTACCCAAATGTTCAATAATTTGTATTTGCTTTGCTCGGGTTTCTAAGGTGCCAACTTGGCGATAGGTTTCTGCGTAGGTGTCTTTGTTAATTGGCTTATCTTCTAGCGCTTGCGCCATTTTCATGTCGAGCTCAAATGAAAGGGCATTGAGGGCTAAAGCATCTTCCATGGCAAGCATTGCAGATTCAGGCAGTACACTTGCAAGTTTGGGAATTACGCGGGCAATATCCGCATCTCTTTGACTAAAGTCTTTTGGTCCGTACAGCTCATCAACGAAAAATTGCATCGCATTTTGGTATCGGGATTGTTTTGCGAGGTCATGGTGTGTTGCTAACAAACGTTCACATTGCCATGTCTGTAGTTTGTGAATAACCGGTAAAATACCTAAAGCGGCTGCAATATCACGCTGAGCGTTGACTCTGTGAATATGTTTTACAATGTGCTGGGTCACAGTGATGCATTTCTCGGTTGCTACCTAGACCGGATAGAGTGAACTAACCGTTCGGTCCTTGCAAGTTTAAAAGGCCAGCACCGGGCTAGCATTTCTGTTAAACTCGGCGCAAATTTTATGGAGCCGCACAAGCAATCACACACCAAGGTGAACTTGGTTTGGCAAACGTACATATCTATTGGTAACGATTTATTGCAATGATGACAGCAGCATTGTCAAAACTGGATAATGATCCTCAGGTAGCTAAATTAATAGCGCTATTCAATAGTGAGTTCAGCGATTTCAATACTCGGTTAATTTTAGGCTTAGATGAACCTATCTATTTACCTGCTGATAGCAACACACCCTATCACCAAATTGTTTTTGCGCACGGTTACTTTTCTAGTGCACTTCACGAAATAGCGCATTGGTGTATTGCCGGAGAGCAACGACGCTTAGTTGAAGACTACGGATATTGGTATTGTCCCGATGGCCGTGATGAAGCCCAGCAAGCAGAATTTGAGAAGGTTGAGATTAAACCACAAGCTATTGAGTGGGCATTTACCGCAGCTGCTGGACGCAAATTTCAGGTAAGTACCGATAATCTCAACGGTGCACAGCCCGATAGAGAGGCATTTACCAATGCGGTAAAAGCGCAGTTAATCACTTATCTAGAGGGAAGTTTTCCTCCCCGCGCATGGCGTTTTATTAATGTGTTAAAAAATGCATTTCAAGGTGATTTGCCAACGTTTGA
>JALUXV010000443.1 GCA_027013165.1 Alteromonadaceae bacterium | reverse complement strand
ACTTCAGTCCATCAAACCTCACCCCCCAAAGTGATAAATGGTGCCGTACTCGACATGAAAACCCAAACTTCCAATATCAAGGAAGAAGAATTAGCCGCCACATTATTCAATAGATAAATACAGACAGTGGTTAATAATTAGACTAATGTAAGGCATATTCAGTGTTAACAGAGCAAACCTTTTCGGTTTGCTCTGTACTATTCAAATCTATAAAAACGCCATTAAGGCGTAAGGATAAGGAATGATCCTCTTCTAAAATCGCTCTTAGGGGCATTTATCATGGCAATATCCTTTGTCACTCATGCAACGCAGTTACTGCGCGAACCTACGCTTCACAAAGACACGTTGGTGTTCACCTATGCAAACGATCTGTGGAAGACCACGATTAAGGGCGGTAAAGCCACACGTTTAACCAGTTTTCAAGGCTCTGAATCACAACCCGTGATCTCTCCTGACGGCAAAATGCTTGCCTTTACCGGTGAGTATGAAGGCAATAAAGATGTCTACATTGTAAGTATTGATGGCGGACATGCTAAACAGCTCACATTCCACCCAGCCTCAGACGCTGTTGTTGGCTGGGCTCCTGATAGCCAAAGTGTGTTGTTCAGCTCTCCAAGGTACTCTGCCCCTCGCAATTCACAGCAGTTATATACTGTGTCGGTGGAAGGCGGAAACCCTCAGCAGTTACCCATGCGACGAGCCTCAGACGGTGCGTTTGACCCCAAGGGTGAAAACATGGTGTTTCGCCGAGCGGGGGTTTGGGATCGCGGCTGGCGCAATTATCGTGGCGGGCAAAACCAAGCGCTACGAATGATTAACTTAAGCAGTTTGGAAGAGCACGATCTTCCTTTTAATAACGACTTTGATGTGGATCCTGAATGGTCGAATAACGGTGATATTTACTTTCTCTCAAACCGTTCCAAAGTGGCTAATGTATTTCGTTATGCCCCTTCAGCTAACGCGATAACACCGGTTACAGACTACAGCGAGTACGATGTCATGGGCTTTACGGTAGACGGTAGCAATGTGGTGTATGAATACCTTGGTGATTTATATTTGAAGCAGGAGCAACAAGCGGCGAAAAAACTGTCCATTGAAGTAGTAGGAGACTTCTATTGGGCTCGTGATGCCCATGTTGACGCACATAAAAACATCACGGAATTTAATATATCTCCCTCGGGTAAAAGGGCTTTATTCTCTGCGCGTGGAGATGTCTTTTCTGTGCCTGTTGAACATGGCTCTGCCCGCGCATTAACCGACTCTTCAGGCGTACGAGAGCATTCTGCTGTATGGTCTGACGATGGCCAATATATTGCCTGGTTTTCAGATGCCTCAGGTGAATATGAACTGGTGATTGCCGATCAATATGGAACAAAAAGCAAAACGATTCCTTTAGCAGGTGAAGGCTTTTATCAAAAGTTAGTTTGGTCGCCAGATGGCAAACGGCTATCATTTACTGACTCAGCGCAACAACTATGGATAGCTAACCGAAGCAATGGTTCTACCAAAATTATAGATACCAATCGTCAGGTTCATCCAGAATGGGAGATGATGGCCGCTTGGT
>JALUXV010000442.1 GCA_027013165.1 Alteromonadaceae bacterium | reverse complement strand
GAAGAAAACGAGCAAGGCCAAACGGCACTTATGTTTGCTAGCTTGTTCGATAGGCAAGAAATCATCAATACCTTGATTGACAAAGGTGCAGATACCCACCATAAAGACAAAGCCGGTAACACGGTTGCCGATATCGCGCTATCTCAAGGTAACTACGCTTTAGCGAAAGCGCTAAAAGACGGTGAGTAACTCATCCATTAGTCGCTATTTCTCGCACTGACATACGAAAGTCATAACAACACACTAAAATTGAAATAAGCCTTTTTGATTACAGATTAAAAAGGCTTATTTTTTAGGTATCTCGTGGAGTGTGTTTCAGTATGAAATTTGATTCTATAAAGTCTAGGTTAGTTCTGATGACGCTTATTTGCGTTATTGGAATGGGCATGTTGGTGGCAAGCCAACATTATTTTACCCAGCGCCTCATTAACCTAAATCAACAGCGGGATTTACTGTTGAGGATGGGACAAGATTTACTGCAAATGCGTCGCCATGAGAAAGATTTTCTATTAAGGCACCAAGAAAGCTACTTTCATCAGTTTAATGGCCGTGCAGAAACGTTCAGCGAAAAGTTAAATACCCTTAGCCCTTTATTTGCCCAGTACCAGGTGTCGAACGACTTAGGCGGCGACCTGGCTGAAGCACTAAATGAATATCAACAGCTGTTTCGACGTGTTGTCAATCTGCAAACAGAAATAGGGTTAACCTATAACAGCGGATTATTAGGCCATCTTCACGAGCTAGAAGAAAGCCTGCTCAACGACCCTTACTTTGGGCTTGGCTCCGAGGCGTTAGTGCAACTTGATGCGGCTCGTTTAGCGCTGCGTGATTTTCAACTAACGAAAGACCAATTCCACGCTACTCACGCATTACAACTGGTAGACTATCTTAAAAGCAGAATAGATAATGGTAATGAACCGCTACGTCAGCGTATTGTGGCGTATCAACTCGCGGTGACCACATTGGTGTCTCATTATCAAGATTTAGGACTTTCCCACAATGAGGGATTACAGGGTACGTTTCGCGCTGAAGCTCACAATGTGGAGTCGCGATTGGGCAACATTGATAAAGCACTACAGCCCCTAATTACAGAACAAGAAAACAGAGTAAAGGTGTACAGCATAAGCATTGCTGTCATGACTTCTATCGTATTAATACTGGTGCTTATCAAGAGTTTTGCGACATTTCATCGCGCTTTTGCTAACTTCGTTATGTTCTTTTATCGCTGTAAGCGACAATATCAAAAAATTGATACCAGAAAGTTAGGGTTTGCTGAATTCAAATCCTTGGCAGAATTAGCCAATGAGATGGTGGAATCGCGTAAAAGTATTGAAGACCGGCTAGCAAGTGTGGAAGCCGAGCTTGCCCAGCAAACCAAAGCCAGTGCAAAGAAATAATAGGAAGTAGAATGCAATACCATGTATTAGGCAGTAGCGGCCTGAAAGTGTCTGATGTGTGTTTAGGTACCATGACCTGGGGCATACAAAATACGCAAAGTGATGCGGATGCTCAGCTCGCTATGGCGTTAGAACGGGGCGTGAATGTTATCGACACGGCGGAAATGTACCCC
>JALUXV010000441.1 GCA_027013165.1 Alteromonadaceae bacterium | reverse complement strand
ATGATAACCGAAGGGTACGGTTTGTCGGAAACCGCCCCCGTTGTGTCATTTAATATACCGGGCGAGGAAGAGATTGGTACCGTCGGTATGCCATTACAAGACACGGATGTGGCGTTACTGGATGTGAATGATGACCCTGTAAAGGAAGGCGAGTCGGGGCAAATCGCGGTAAAAGGCCCACAGGTGATGCTGGGGTACTGGAACAGAGACGACGAAACAGCCAAAGTGATGACGCCAAACGGCTATTTCAAAACGGGTGACATCGGTGTTCGCTTAGCTTCTGGAGCCATAAAAATTGTCGATCGTCTCAAAGATATGATCATTGTGTCAGGCTTTAACGTGTACCCCAATGAAATTGAAGATGTACTGACTTCTCACCCGGATATTATGGAAGCGGCCGTCGTGGGGCAACCTGATGACAAAACCGGGGAAAAAGTGTGTGCCTTTATCACGGTAAGCACGCCGGTCGATAACGACGATGTTATTGCCTATTGTAAAACTCACTTAACGAATTACAAAATACCTAAGCGTATCACCGTACTAGAGGAGCTCCCTAAGTCGACGGTAGGCAAAATACTTCGCAGAGAACTGAGGTCGGCGTAGTACACTCTACCTTGAGAGCATACCGCCACTTTAAATCAGGTTATTTCTACCAAAGAATAACCTGATTTTTTTGCTCCAATTCACTTTCCGCACTATAACTAATGTACGCCTTTCTTTTTATAATCTGCGCTATTTTCAATAATGTAGACGAAACCTTCGTATACGCCAGTATTACCGATGGCGGCAGCACCGAGATTTAACCTTGTTAAGAGAGCTCAACTTGTGAAACAACGTTTAGAAAGTCAGTTCCGCAATGCGTTTTCGCTATCGAGTGAACAAGACCCCAAAGCGTGGTTATACGATCTTCTAAAAACGAAAGAAAACCTAACGCAAGTAAATGAACGCTTAATTCACGGGCTGCTTCACCTAGTAGACGATATTGAAGACGCCTATCACCGCCATGAAACAGAAATAAAGCTCAGAGAACGAAGCCTGAATTTAAGTGCTGATGAGTTAATCGATGCCAATCAAAAAATTAAACAGCAGCTAGAGCATCAGCAAGAGGTGAGTGAAGCCCTACGCAACGCCATCAACCGACTTCTTTTGCAACAAGGCAAGCCAGTACTTGAAGAAAAAATCAGCAATATCCACGAACTCTCGAATCGGGTGCTTGAGTTAGTGCTTGATAGAGAACGGACTGAAAATGAAATGCTGGTACAACGCGAAGCAATGGACAACCATGGCATTGTGGTAACGGTAAATGTCGACGGCACTATTCTTACGGTCAACGATAAATGCTGCGCTCTCTCAGGCTATAGCCGAGAAGAACTCATTGGAAACCATATGAAGATTTTCAATGTTTGGAATATTACAAAGGAACGCCAAAAGGAAATATTGAAAGGCGCTTTTTCTGGGGAGGTTTGGCACGGTGAATTACACAGTCGCTCAAAAGCGGGGGAGGCGTGGTATGTCTCTTCTACCTCTGTGCCCATTTTTAGCCCCGCGGGGCGGGTAAACAAAATTGTTTTTATTTG
>JALUXV010000440.1 GCA_027013165.1 Alteromonadaceae bacterium | reverse complement strand
AGTATTGCTGTTATTGGGTTCAATAAGGCTCGCTGGGGCTGTTTCATCAATCAGCCATGCGTGCATTTTTTTGAGACAAACATCAGCAGGCTGTACTAGTGTAGCTGTACCCAAGGGCCAGCATATGGATTGCCGTTTTACATTCGTTGGCCTTTCAGCAATTAGCGTTGCATGCTGGGGGAATAAAGGCAGAATTTGCTTTAACAGTGGCACTGCCGTATTGCGACCATAATTGTCAGGCATAGCGGTACCGTCGGGTCGCCCGATCCAAATTCCTATGGTGTATTGCTCGCTGGTGGCGATAGTCCACGCGTCTCTGAACCCGTAAGAGGTTCCGGTTTTATAGGCCATTCGCCGCTTGTTAGTGTATGCAATTTGATCGGTTGCGTTCTCCAACCCTGATTCGTTCAATGCATTCACCGTTATCCATGCTGCTGCATCGGACACTAACCGGCGCGAGATCGCTTCATTGGTGGTATCGCTTCTATATTGCAATGGTTTGGTTAGGCCGTCAGAGCCTAGCGCAGCGTAGGCTTTAACCAAGTCTTCCAAGCTAATACCCACACCACCAAGTATCATTGACAAGTTTGGCTTAGCGCCTTGGGGGAGTTGCAAAGGGATAGCAGCATTCGCCAGCCGTGAATAAAATAACTGTGGCTCAAGGGTATCAAGCACCTGTACCGCAGGTACGTTTAACGACCGTTGAAGTGCCTGACGAGCAGTGACAAGACCACTAAAATGACTGGAAAAGTTTTGTGGTCGATAGTCACCAAACGACAAGGGCGTATCCAGCAACATGGACTGTTCATGAATAATGCCTTCGTCCAGTGCCATGGCAAATAACAGGGGTTTCAATGTTGAGCCAGGTGAGCGCAGGGCAGTGACCATGTCCACGTGACCGAACCTGTCGTCATCGCCAAAGTTAGCACTACCTAAGTAGGCTTTGACCTCCATGGTATTGTTGTCCACCACCAGTACGGCACCAGAAGTGTGTTCGGGTAGAGTTCGAATATAATCAGCTAATTTGGTGCTCAATGCCGCTTGCAGCTCCATTTCAATGGTTGATGAAATAACCGACTGCTGAGGATATTGTTGGCGTAGTCGCCGAGACAGTAGTGGCGCAAGTGTAGCTTGCTTGTGATAACGTGCGTAAATGGGTTCTTCAATAGCGCTAAGAATTTCATCCTGTGACCATACTGACTGGGTGAGCAATCGCTGGAGTACTTTGTTTCTGGCATGTTTTGCTCGCTCTGGGTAGCGGTCTGGACGCAAGCGTGAAGGAGCTTGGGGTAGAACAGCTAACAATGCTGCCTCTGCTTTTGAAAGCTGCTCCGTGGGTTTGTCTAGGTATCGATAACTCGCCGCTTGTACGCCTTCTAACGTACCTCCAAAAGGGGCGTAGTTTACGTACAGCGTAAGAATATCAGCTTTGTCGTAATGCCACTCCAACTGAAGTGCTCTGAACATTTGATACAACTTGCCAGAGATCGACTTCTCGTGAGGGTGGAGCAAGCGCGCCACTTGCATCGTAATGGTTGAACCACCAGAAACAGGTTCGCCTGTTAACAACCATTGCCAACTTGCGCGGATAAGCGAAATGGGGTTAATACCCGGATGTTGATAAAACCACTTGTCTTCATAATGAAGCAGTGCGGTGATGTAATCTTCAGACACTTGATCAAGTGTTACAGAGTAGCGCCACACACCATTGCTATCGGCAAACATTCGCAGAGGGCGACCTGTTGCATCTGTAACCACTTGGGCAAAGTCTTGAGCATTGTGAGTTTGCTTAAGCGGAAAACAATAATCTGCGACCACAAAGCACAACAACAGTGCGCAAGGGAGCATGAGGAGCACGCAAAGTCTCCTCAATATTGTCAACGCTAGCGCCCTAACCAAAATTCTTCCAAGTGCCCTCATAGTCTTTACGTATTTTTATTTGCCAGAGATAACGAGTGGGCCTGACGACTCTCCAATAGCGCGGATATAAGGGCGATACATATCCTCAGCCTGTGAAGGTGGTACAACATAGCGTCCGGGTGTTACCGCGCGAACCAAGTAAAATAGTGTTGTCATGTCACGTTCTAGTGGTAGTGCTACCACGTATCTGTCGTCGCGATATTCGTCGTACTGGATATCAGTATTCCCCATCCATTGATCAATGCTATAGCCGTCGACTCGCATATCTCCCATCTTAACCGCAGACTCAAGGTTTTGGTTTTCTAGCTCGAAGCCAGCAGGCAGCATTTCTACAATCATGGCCTCAGGTATCCAACGTTCAGATGTGCTTCTTACATCTAGCTTAACGAGTATTAAATCGCCAGAAGTGACTTCTTGCAGGTTGGCTTTGCCGCCGCGCTCAGTGAAGTAGCTACGATGAATGCGAATACCCTCGGCTACAGGGGCTGGCATTTCCTCGGGATAGCCCTGTACTGTAGCATTGATAAACAAAGCTGAGGTATTGTCAGTGGTCACTCCAAGGTTGTCGGGAATATCATTACCAGACAACAGCCTTCTCCATTGTGAATGCGTGCTGTGGCTAGTAGTGCTGCTGGTGTCTGTCGAACCTTGGGTAACTTCGATAGACCAAGCCTCACCTGGCTTCGAGGCAAATGCATTCGACAAGGTAAACAAAGCAAACCGTTCCTGAGTTGACAGCCAGCGTCTTGAGCGGAGTTCATCTTGAAGTCTTACTATCAGGGCGCTAGGTAAATCCGCTAGCTTGCTTTGTGTTGCTAGGGAAACTGTCATGGCGAGATCTCTGATTTCTGAGCCATAATCACCAGCGTAGCCTCGTTCTCGCTCGCCAAAGTTCAACGCTTTGCCCCACGCACTTTTAGCCCGTTGCGTGTCGCCAGCAAGCTCCAGTGCCATAGCTAAATAGGCCAAGGGCAAGGGACTTTTGGCAGCATTCCATTGTTTGTCGAACAACTGACGAAGATCACTCAATCTAACTTGTTGTTTGGTGGCTAATACATAGGCAGCATAGGCGCGATAAGACAAATGATAATGTTCGGGCCAATTGCTGTATACGCTGCGCTCAGTCCACAGCTGCCGGTTAGTGCGAACATAACGGTTAAGCCTTTCCATGGCACTGACCAAAGTAGACTGATTAACTCGGTAGCCCAAATCATTGGCTTTTAGTAAGAAATCGGTGGCAAATACGGTAAGCCAGTGATTTTCGTTACTTCCACTGCCCCATAAACCAAAGCTACCATCGCTACGCTGCATAGAGGTTATGCGAGCAATAGCCGAGTTTACCGCTTCTTGCTTATTATCGATGATGGCTTGGTTGGCGTCATCAATATAAGGTTTAAGCGCATTAATATCTGAAGTGATGAGCGGCCATGCACGGCTGGTGGTTTGCTCTAAGCAGCCATAGGGGTACTGCAACAAATTACTCAAATGTTCAGCGGTATTAATGGGTAAATTCGAAGATACATTAACTAACAAATGCTGCGCACTGGTTGCTAAACCCGCATTAAAATCCACGGGAAGTTCCCATGATGTGTTCTCATCGATAAGCGCATCAAAAGTCCGCCATTGGGCTGCATAAGGTGAGCGCATACCCAGTGTCCATGAACGGTGTAACGATGCTTCTTCTGGGTTTGACTCAGAAACAACATCGAGTGTTACAGTACCTTGGCCGAAGGGAATGCCGCCAGAAATAGGCAGTTGCACTACCGTTTTCTGCCCTGCATCTAGGGTAATAGTTTGGTCTATTTGTTCGCCACCGAGTTGTGTGTCTGCGGTTAGGGTTACCTTCAGATCCATGTTTTCTTCGGTCATGTTGCGAAGCTCAACGGTGCTGGTGGATTGGTCACCGTAACCTAGAAAACGCGGCATGCTAACGGAAGACACAATAGGGGCGGCAACTTTAACGGCCTCGCTGTGGTGGCCGTAAGCATCGTCGCTAAAGGCGAGTGCTCGTAGTTGAAGTTCGCCGTTAAAATAGGGAACGGGAAGGGTGATTTCTCCTTCGCCATTGTCATTGAGTGATACTTTGCCAGAAAATAAACTCACCACTTGTACGTCGCTGACGGGCATATCACCGCCACGGGTGAGCTCAGCGTCGCTATCGCCACCAAAACGCATACGAGCGTTGTTTGAAGTGAGTTGTTCAATGAGTAGACCCCATGTGTCTCTAATTTCTGTGGTATATCGACGCTTGGCAAAAAACCAGTCGAAAGGTTTTGGGGTAGGCGTGTTATTGATACTCAACACACCAGTATCTACTGCTGCTAGCGTGATATTGACCTGTTGCTGTTCAGCCCCTGTCACTTTTATTTTGGTCACAAGCTCTGTGTCAGGAAGCATTCGCTCCGGAGCGTCTAGCTCAATGGTTAATCTTCTTGGCTCTCTGTCTAGAGGTAAATGCATGAGGCCGAAAGCACGTTTGGGTAGGTGTTTGGTTTGTATTTCCCCGGCGCGAATAACGTTAGCGGTGGCGTAAATATCGTGACGACGCCATGAAGCATCAATGGGAATAGTGACGGTGGCGGTGTTATTAACCACGTCAGCTGTGGTGTGCCATAACAAACCGTCTGCTTCTACGGTGACTATGGCAGTGCCATCGTAGGGGGCGGATAAGGTTAGCGCGGCATTGTCGTTAGCACTATAAGCGGCTTTGTCCCATTCAAGAGTCACCATGTCGGGTCGACCCATTATACCGTCGGCCGAACGATCCCAACGCCACCCTGCAAAGAAGCGATAGCTCGCTAATAAAGACTGGTTTTTGTCACTCACTTCTAACCGATAGTTACCGTATTCAACGGCAAAATCCAGCTGCAACGGGTTTTCTGTATTGAACGCAACAACCTTCGTAAGCACTGGATGTTCTTCTATGTCATCTTGATATGACCAACCATTGTTCCATTGCCAGTAACTGTTGTTGTCTTCTCGAATCAGCGTGACTGTCACATTCGATTTTTCTTTGAGGACGTTTTGCCTATCAATATTTATAAACTCAAACGACAGGTTAGATTCTGGCGATGCGATATTATCTTCCCACAGGGGCTTGATGCCGATGAGTTCGGCATGGGGCCAAATAACAAAGTCCCGTGATCGCGTTACCGGACGGCCGCCAGATTCGAATAAGCTGGTGCGCGCACTGACCCTAAGCGGGTATTCTGCTTGCTGCCAGGTGTTGGGCACTGCCAGTTGTTGATAGCCCTCTTGGTTCAGCGTTATCGGAGCAAGTGAAATATCGTCATTGTAATCGGTATAGCCCGCCACGCCGAACACAAAGTCTTTGTATTCAGATGACACCGTTCTGGCTTGGCGAATGCTTAAGGCGACTTCGGCTCGGTTACCAGCGGCTGGTGCGCCGTACAGATAATCACCTTGAATTGACAGTAATGGCGTTTCTGACGCTAATACGGCGCTATTATCCGTAGAAAGTGCCAGTTTCATGCGTTCTGGTAAGAAGTCTTCGATATTCAGCGAGTAGTTGAACCTATCGCTGTTTCCCAGTGTGACTTCATACGACCATTCTCCCGTTAAGGTGTTTCTGGGGAGCGAGAAGGTGTGGGTATAAAAGCTGTCGGTATCGCCTTGCCAAGCAAAACTTGCATGCACTCTCCCGTCAGGGCGTAAAATACGTACATTAGTGGTTTGAGCATCAACTTTTCGCCCGTCGTAGTCTCGTAAAATACCGTTAACCACGATAGTCTCACCCGGGCGATATAGGTCTCGTGGGCTATACAAAAACATTTCTAGTGGTTTGTGACCTCTGCCATTTACATCAAATTCGGTGAGATCCATGGCTGCCGTTCTAAGTTTTAATAGGCTTAGGTGATTGTCTTTCACGGCGATGGCGGCAACAGCATCTTTAGCTCCGCGGGAAAATTCAGCCATACCATTTTCAGTGGAAGCTTGTTGGGCAAGTGTATTGCCTTGGCTATCAATCAGTCGAATATCAACGCCTTCAATAGGCGCGGCGGTATCTACTCCATTAACAAAAGCCAATAAGCCGTTGGCAGTCTTGCGTACCTGCATGCCTATATCACTAATGGTGAACCAGGTAACTTGATAGTCGTAAGGGTAGTCGCCAGCCTTCTTCATCACCGCAATGTATACGCCGGGCTTTTGTAGTGGCTCTATATGCTTAATGTTGATAAGTGAATCACGGCGACGGTTGTCGGCTCGGTTCAGCGAGTATCTACCAGAGAAAACCAATTCGGAAAAACGGCTGATGTTTTGCAGTTCGTAATAGCTATTCCCAATGTAGCTGTTGAGAAAGGCTTCTAAGTTGCTTTCATCAACGTAATGAAAGTCGATGTCCACCTCACTTACGTTAATGGCTTCAACGGTTAACCCGTCAGAAAGCTGAGGAGAAAGCTGTGCACCGCGACTTTTAAAGCGCACGCTTTGCGTGCTGCTGTCGGTAGTCACCGTGTCTGAGAAATCATTGCCTAACTGACGTCCTGTCACTGCCATTAATCCCTTGGACACCTCCACCGAGTAGCTGGTATCTGCATCAATAAACGGAAAGTACGCAATGTTAAGTTGGTCACCCAAAATCCAGCTGCCGCTCACTGGTTGATTGTCTTTGTCGTAAAGCTGAATAAACTGATGAAAGGGGGTAGTAGGGTCAATGGGTACGGAAAATGCCACTGCGAGGGCTGGGCCTCTGTCATAGGTTTGCTCGCTGAAATACATTACGGAAAATGGCGTGTCAGCGTAATCAATAGCAAGCTGATTTAAGCTTTGAGCGTTGCTCGATGGCGAGCTATAGCTTGGTGTTTCTACCAACACTGAAGTGTCCGTTGGCGCTTGTTCGGGAGCATCAGGAGAGCAACCAAAAATTACACTTACCAACACCGTAGTACAACAAAGTCGCAATAGTTTATTCACGAGCAAAACTCCTTTTACTGATTGATGTTGAGCACTAGCCAATTGTAGTTGAATGCACTCACAGCTGCTTTTATTAGTGACCCGTAGATTAGAGCAAAGTTTCAATGGGTTTTAAGTGTTTAAATTTAATCAGGTATTCTAGCTTATTGATGTGTTATTAAACGTAAATGATCCCACCTACTAGCGTACAGTGTAATAGACTAAGTTTTAAGCAAAGTATCCTAAAGTCATCGATTAAATAAAAAACGGAGAAGCTCATGTGTGATACGTTCACTGAAGACGACAATCAAAATTTTAACCGACGTGGCGGAGAGCTTAATCGTCGCGACTTTAGCAAGCTTAGTATCGCTGCTATCGTGTCGCTTTGCTATGGTGGTTTAGCTAATGCCAGCGCCTTGTTCGAGGGCAATTTGATTGAGTCAGAGGTTAACGTGCCCATGGCTGACGGCACGTCAGACTCATTTTTCGTACGACCCGCAGAAGGTGAGCACCCGGGCATTTTGCTTTGGCCTGATATTCGAGGGCTTCGACCTGCATTTAAAGCAATGGCCACTAGACTTGCTGCTGAGGGTTACGCTGTGCTCGTAGTTAACCCTTTTTACCGTGATGCTAAATCTCCTGTGGTTGCACCGGGTGAGCAGTTCAGTGATCCAGAGGTAAGAGGCAGGCTGATACCTATGGCTAGAAAGTTGACGCATCAAGCCAGTATGTCCGACGCTAAAGACTATATCGATTTTATTGACAAGCAAGACGGCGTAGATACTTCGCGTAAAATTGGTACAGCAGGTTATTGTATGGGCGGACCGTTAATTGTTCGCACTGCGGGCGCAGTACCAGAGAGAGTAGGAGCAGCAGCGTCATTTCACGGTGGCGGTATGGTAACCGACAAGGAAGACAGCCCCCATCTTTTGATCCCTACGTCACCAGCACATGTGTTACACGCCATTGCAGAAAATGACGATGAACGTTATCCCACGGTTAAGCACGATTTAGCGGCGGCCTATGAAGCCGCTGGTGTACCTGCTGAAATTGAAGTTTATAAGGGTACGCTGCACGGTTGGTGTCCACCGGATTCGGCCGTGTATAACGAAGAGCAAGCGGAAAAGGCGTGGTCTAGAATGCTGGCGCTTTTCAAAGGCGTACTGTAACGGCTTACGCTTAAGAGGTAGCGCTAATTAGCGCAACTAAATACGTGGTGTAAAACATTTGAGAGGGAGCGATGGACTTTTTATTGCACGCCAATACCATCCATGGGGCTCAGCTTCGGCATCCATGCCTCAGATGGCTATAAAAAGCCCATCGCTCCCTCTCTAACTTGTTAACCGACATTTCGCTTTTTAGCGGCGTTTCTGAAATCGTAAAATACTGTGGTGAAATCGAAAAAAATATCCATAAGAATCATTGGTAAATATGTGAAAGTATAGACTTTTCAATGGGTAATGTTTTGGCATGGCGTTTGTTATCTATTCGCTAGAGATAACGACGAGAAGTTGAAATGGACATTAAAATTGAGAAGCGCCCTAACAATAGGGTTAAACCTTGGCAGTTGATTGTTGGTGTTTCGGCTGTATTGGCGCTTTGTGGTTTTGTTTTCACTCGTGATAACACAGTGCAAGTGCCTTCCTCTGAGATTTGGATGGGGGAAGTTAAGCAAGGCGATTTACAACAGTCTGTGGGTGGTTTTGGCCGCCTTAAATCACAAGATACTCGTCTATTAACTGCTTATAGTGCTGCCACCGTTGAAGAGATTGTACTAAAACCCGGTGCACTGGTATCGCCCGATAGTGTCATTGCGGTGTTGGTTGACCCTGCAATTACGCAATCGGTTAAAGCGGCAGAACGGGCACTGACGCAAGCCCAAAATCAACTCCTTCAACTGCAAATTAATCAGCAGCGCGAACTCCTAGCGCAACAGTCATCGCTTGAGGTTATGCGATCAAATCAAGAAAGTGCCGAACTAGAAGTAAGTGCACAAGAACAGCTTGCACAGCAAGGGGTGGTATCTCAACTCGAATTCAAGCGCAGTTTGCTGACCCACAGGCAGTTGACTCGACAGCTAGAGTTCGAGGTAGAACGCATAGCGCAACTGTCAGAGTTACACGCTGCCAATCTGGTTATTGCCCAGTCGGCCATAGACGCACAGCAAGAAGCCCTTGATTTGGTCAAGGAAACCGAGTCACGACTAATAGTTCGCGCTGGCATTGCTGGTGTTTTACAGTCTTTGTCAATTGAGTTAGGCCAAAGTGTTGTGCCCGGCCAACAGCTTGCCTTAGTGGGTAGTATGGATACGCTATATGCGTTATTGGATATCCCACAATCGAGCATGCAATATGTGGATGTGGGGCAGCGGGTTGAAATTGATACTAGAAATGGTGCGATTAGCGGCCAGGTGGCTCGCGTTGAGCCGGTGGTAAACAATGGCACAGTTCAAGTTGAAGTTACACTTATCAGCGAGCTTACCGACAACGCGCGACCAGAACTCAATATTGCTGGCACTATTTATACGCAAACCCTTGAA
>JALUXV010000439.1 GCA_027013165.1 Alteromonadaceae bacterium | reverse complement strand
GCTATCGACCAAGTCAGTTTAATGGTTCGTTACATGAGGTTCTAAAATGAAAAATGATTGATGCGCCAATCACCCTTCTCGCGAGTTAAACTTAAGTTTGGAATATCTATAACTTGCTCATTCTTCATAGCTGTTCCAAAGTCTAACTCTATGCGTTGTAGCGATGATTCTGATACGGGAAACCTTGCCCATAGTAATTTCGTAGCTGTTGTTTTTGATGGTTCAGAACTATCAATTGGGGTGTAGGTAGAATCATTGTTTAGATCAGTTAGCTGCCAATTAGTTGGCGGCAACACGACGTGTTCATTGTCACTATCAATCGTAACCCTAACGATTAATTCGTTGTCTGATTCAGAAGAAAAAAGGTGAGGGAAAATAGGCAGAAACATGGGTCCCGAAAATGTCACTTCTTGATAGCTAACATCCACAACTAGTTTAACGTCACTTCTTTCTAAAATGGCTAATGATGTATCTGGGTAGCCCTCTGTTTTGTTGGATGGGACGCCATGCCTAAATAGACTTTTCCATGGAGATGAAGGATCATTATTTGAAAAATAATGATCTTGTGTAATCCATGAGCAACTTGAGATTAATAGACAAGCTATAATTGCGCTGAATAAAAGTAATTTGTGGGTCGTCATAGTGTGGCCTATAGCTCAAAAGCTCTCGGTATTAGTGCGGAGTTCTAACTCCCAAGTCCAAGCACTACGTTCTTGCTCTGACACATAAAGATAGGTTTTCGCAATTTCGTCAGGACTCAGCGTGATTGCTGGATCATCATAAGGGGCTCCCCTGTCGGCAGAGTAAATAAGGCCGTCAATGATAAAGTGCGCAACGTGTATGTTTTGAGGTGCGAGTTCTCTTGCCAGGCTCTGACACAACCCTCGAAGCGCAAATTTACCCATCGCAAAAGGGGCCGATTGAGAGAAGCCTTTAATACCCGCTGAGGCACCGGTAAACAGCATCGCTCCTCGTCCATTTTTAAGCATTCGTTTGGCTGCTTGCTGTGCTACCAATAAGGCCCCAAAACTATTAATCATTAACGTCTCTTTTGTGATATCTGTATCAATTTCGGTAATAGGGCCTCTGGTATATGCTCCCGCATTGTAGATTACGGTATCAGGCATAAAATTGTGGTTATCCAATTCTTCAAATAGCGTGTGTACATCACTTTTCTCGCTCACATCACAGGTGAATAATTGTGCGCCTATTTCATGGGCAAGCTCTTGGAGTTTTACAGTATTGCGCGCGGCAAGAGAAACCGAGTATCCCGCCTTTCTAAAGCATCTAGCTAACGAAGCACTTAAACCTGTTCCTGCTCCAACAATAAGTACATTTGGCATAGTTAAACTCCTGAAAATATGTATTTGGCGATTGTTGACTTACTCGGTTTCTCATTCGCACTCTCTGAATTACCAGGCAGTGCTTCTCGTCGTGTTACTTTCGTTCATTGAGTACTTCCTTTAGAACATTTGTTGCGTTTGCCATTGAAGGAAAGCCTGAGTAGGCTCCCACCAGAATAATAATGTCGGCAATCTCTCTTGAGAGGATTCCAAGGTTTAGTGCACCTTGTATATGAAACTTTA
>JALUXV010000438.1 GCA_027013165.1 Alteromonadaceae bacterium | reverse complement strand
CGAGCGTCGCCTTCGGCAGTGGCAAATGGCATTCCTGGAATTTTAATAGCGCCAACCTTGGGGAGTTGGGTAATCGCTTCGTAAAGGTTATCACTAAAGGTGAATTGGGTGACTCGAGGGTTCTCGTAAACACATAAGGGAACAGATAGTTCATGAGTGACTTTTTCGTATAAAGAGAAGACTTCCTGATCATTTAACGGATGATATGACACAGGGGCAAGCAACACGGCACTCACGCCAGCCTTTTGAGCCGTTTCAACATTCTTCAGTACATCTACAGTACGAAGTGCTCCTACTCCCGCCATTACGGGGATCCCATTGGCAAGATCGACTGTTTTCTTAGCAACTTGAAATATCTCGTCGGGTTTCAAGTAAGGATATAAACCGGTAGAGCCCATGGCACAGATGGAATCTACCTTTGCATCAACTAGATTATCTACAATTTTTTCAAACGCATCGAAGTCGATAGCTTCATTTTTGAAAGGAGTAATAGGAAATGCTGAAAGTCCCTTAAACATGGTGAGTCCTTGTTGAATAAGTAGATATGTGAGATGAACTCTAACTTAACCCAAAAAGGCCGACTCATGAAGACAAACAAGACATTATCGCATGACATATCGTCCGATATAGCTGTTGAAGCTGGCAAATTTGAACGATGTCATTTAGTTATGTAATGTCAGTTAAGGCTGGCTAGGTTAAAAGCTATTTCCACTGGTTTGCGAACACCACTCTTGATACACTCGTTTCGCGTTGAGGTTTGCCTTTGTGTTTTTAAAGGCAATTAAATGGGAATTTGGTGAAAAACCAAAACTGTACCCGCAACTGTAAGCCACTATTTGTTGGCAAGTCAGATACCAGCCTAACCACCCAATTTGTATTCTCGTGCGGGAAAACACGATAGAAACATAGATTCTCCTTTAGGCAGCTCGCTAGCAAAGCAGTTGCTGGTTTCTGTGCGCGTTGTATTCCTCACTTTTTTTAGAGTGATTGTATTTCATGGTGTTAAAGCCAGCGCTACGCGTTGAAAACGTTAATTATCATATAGAAAAACACCATATTCTCAGTGGCGTGTCTTTTGACGTTCCCCAAGGGCAAATTTTTGGATTGCTTGGCCCCAATGGGGCGGGGAAGTCTAGTTTGCTCAACGCGATTTCTGGGCTGACAGATTTCGACGGTGATGTCTTTTGGCGTGATGAGTCACTGCGACGGCTATCAGCGCAGCAGCGTGCAAAGCAGCTTGCCGTAGTGCATCAAACCAATACGCCAATATTCGCTTTAACGACAGAACAAGTAGTGGCAATGGGGTTGCTGCCTCATAAATCGCTGCTGTCTCGCCATTCGCGACATGATAAAAAAAGTGTATCTCAAGCCCTTGATTATGTGGGGTTGCAACACAAAAGAACGCAGGCTTTTAGCGCGTTATCAGGTGGCGAGCAGCAACGTTGCTTGATAGCTCGTGCGTTGGTTCAGCAAGCTTCACTGCTCGTACTTGACGAGCCTGTTAATCATCTAGATGTATATTATCAGCATCAAATATTGGGGTTGCTAAAAACACTCGCTAAAACCCAGGGCAAAACCATTGTCATTAGTCTTCACGATTTGAATTTAGCGAGTAAGTATTGCGATACCATAGGCGTGTTGCAGCGGGGACAGCTCAGAGCAATAGGTGCGCCAGAAACTGAAATTACCCATGAACTCATCCAGCATGTGTTTAGTGTAGATAGCGATATTAGAACCAGTACCAAAGACGGTCGAATCAAAGTTGATTTGTACCCAAATTTAGAGGGGCACTCTTCATCGCGCTCAGAGGATGTTTTGCTGTGAAGTTCAAATGGATCCTATTAGTGGTATTGGCCATAGCGGCTCCAATAGGCAGCTTATTTTTTGGTGCTGCCAGTCTCTCAGTACAAGACATTACCGTTTGCTTGGTCGAACAATGCAGTAGTGTGGTGAGCGAAAGCATATTTTGGGACATTCGGTTTCCAAGAGTCATGGTGGGGTTCCTAGTCGGTAGTGCTCTGGCCATATCGGGTGCCACACTTCAAAACGTGACGCGAAACAGTTTAGCTGATCCTTATCTCTTTGGTGTGGTATCAGGCGCAGGGTTTGGTGCCAGTATCGCAAGTTTACTTTTTGCTAATGAGACCTTTTTAGCTGCCCCAATACCGCCAGAAGTAAAGCCGTTTTTGCTCCCTATGTTTGCGTTTACTGGGTCTTTGCTTGCGGTGCTTCTAGTCAGAAGCATTGCTAGTTCCTCACTGGGTGGAAGAATAGAACATATGCTACTGGCAGGGATTGCGGTGTCTTTTATGCTCAGCGCCTTAACTCACTTTTTACTTTTTATTGGCGACCCCTATGCAACTAACCAAGTGATTTTTTGGTTAATGGGAAGCTTGTCGCGAGTGGATACGGCGTATATGTGGGGGTTATTGGGCATCGTGATGATTTGCACAGTCGTGCTGATACTGCTTGGCCCCAGATTAGACGCATTGTTACTCGGTGACGAAAGCGCTCAGACGTTGGGTGTTAATGTGCAACAACTCAGAATGCTGTGTCTCATTGTGTGTGCCTTGCTTACCGCCGTGGTGGTTGCCTACTGTGGTGGCATCGGTTTTGTTGGGTTAATGATCCCCCATATTGTGCGTCGTTGGTTTGGAGTCACGAGCAGAAGGCTTATGCTTGGCTGTGTGTTGTTGGGGGGTATTTTTATGGTATGGGTTGATGTCATTGCTCGCGCTGCGGTTCCAAATCAAGAAATTCCTATTGGTATTATTACGTCTGCCATTGGTAGCGTGTTTTTTCTGCTTGCTATGCGCAAAACTTAAATGAGTTTATTCATGTCTACGCTTTCTTCTATTTTCGACGCTGTTACTCCTTTGTCTTATGGTTTTGACAAGGATATTCGTTTAAAGATAGATAACAAAACCAAACCACCCGGAGCGCTCGGGCAATTAGAAACTCTAGCTCGACAAATGGCAAATGTGCAGTGTGAATTGAAAGGTGAGTTTGTTGAACTTGAGGTGATATCGCCAACTATTATGGTGTTTGCCGCTGATCATGGCGTTGCTGTTCATGGAGTAAGTATTGCCCCACAAGCAGTTACCGAGCAAATGGTTCATAACTTTTTAGCCGGTGGAGCGGCTATCAACTGCTTTTGTTTTGCAAACGATGTTCGTTTGAAAGTCGTAGATTGTGGTGTTATTGAACCAATAACGTCCGACAACGACAACTTTGTCGTTTCAAGAATGGGGGCGGGCACTAAAGACTTCTCTGTTGAACCAGCTATGTCTCGTGGTCAAGTTGAAGCGGCTATATCTCAGGGGGCCGCGTTGGCTTTTGCAGAGCTTTCACAGGGTACTAATGTGATGGGCTTTGGCGAGATGGGGATCGGCAATACAAGCAGTGCATCAGCCATACTCGCCGCACTTACTGACATGCCTGTTAACGAAGCCGTAGGTTTAGGTACTGGGATAAATCATGATCAACTATTTGTTAAACAACAGCTTGTTCAACAAGCACTGTCTCGCATAGAAGGTGCTACTGAATCGCCATTGGTTGTTTTACAACAATTGGGCGGTTTTGAAATTGCCCATATGGTGGGCGCTATGTTGGCCTGTGCAAGTGAAAAAAAGCTGATACTTGTTGATGGTTTTATTTCCTCTGTGGCAGCACTTGTCGCAGTTAAGTTGAAGCCACAAGTGCGAGACTACATGGTGTTCTGTCATGCCAGCGCAGAGAAAGCACATGAAAAGGTCATGCAGATACTAGAAGCTCAGCCTTTGTTGAAGTTAGAAATGCGATTGGGAGAAGGTACAGGTTGCGCCCTCGCTATACCATTGTTACGAGCGGCGGCAGCGTTCTATAACGACATGGCCACCTTTGAAAGTGCGCAGGTTTTACTTTAAACAATGTCAGGGCTCATGAGAAAACACATTAATTTAATTTTGCTCAATTTGGGTTTCTTTACCCGTATTCCTGTATTCCAATGGGCCAAGTATAGCGATGAGGAAATGGCCCAGTCTCGACGCTACTTTGCGTTGACAGGGTTGTTGCTCGCTGGCCTGTTAATCGGCCTGTACACGTTTCTTTCTCCCTTCTTACCCAGCAGTGTTGTCGTAGTTTTGCTGATGACAGCAAGCGTGCTGCTCACCGGCGCTCTCCATGAGGATGGCCTTGCAGACGTTGCTGATGCTTTTGGCGGCGGACAGGACAAAGCGCATAAGTTAGCCATCATGAAAGACAGCCGTTTAGGTACTTACGGGACCTTGGCGATAGGGTTAGTATTGCTGACAAAGTTTGCGGCCTTTGAAGCGCTTATCGAAGCACAGCGTTTGCCCATTGCACTACTAACTGCATATGCCGTGTCTAGAGCTTTTGCGCTGCTTCACATTGGGACATTACCTTATGTGTCTAGTTCACAAAGTAGCAAAAGTGGTCCCGTTGCTTGGCCAATGCAATCTCAAGATTGGCTGGTGCTTTTTGCTACCGCGGGTATCTGTATTGTTTGGTTGTCATGGTGGGATTTCATTGCTATTGCCTTAGTGTGTGGTGTGCTTTTTTTTGTTTTGAACAGCTTTATGAAGCGTCATATCGAGGGATTTACCGGAGATACCCTAGGCGCTGCGCAGCAAGTGCAGGAAGTAGCTATTTATGTCGTTTTACTAGCTAATAGTTGATTAGGCTTGAGCATGATTCATTTTGTTATTGGTGGTGCACGGTCGGGTAAATCTGCTTACGCACAGCAAATAGTTGAGCAATTAAGTAAAGGCAAAACATCTCCCGTGATTTACATTGCTACCGCCGAGAGCACAGACGAGGAAATGGATAAGCGCATCGCCCATCACAAGAATAACCGTCCCGAAGGTTGGTGTGTGAAAGAGGTGCCTCTCGATCTGGTTTCACAGCTCGCTTCATGCAGTGACTCCCAAGTTATCCTGGTGGATTGTCTTACTCTGTGGCTCAACAATCAGCTGCATTACTACCCTGAACAAAATTTTGATGTGCTTTTCGAACAGCTTTGTAATGCACTGAATAATTGCAAAGGCGATGTGGTGTTAGTCGCAAATGAGGTAGGGCTTGGTGTTATTCCTATGGGAAACATCAGTCGTCGCTTTGTTGATTTAGCGGGATGGTTAAATCAGGCAGTGGCACAGGTATCGACTCGGGTGACTTTTATGGCAGCTGGTTTACCTTTGACCATGAAACCTCAAGAGACAGCGTAAAATGCTCACTGATTCATCCAATGTCACTACTTTCGACTTAGTTCGTCACGGTGCGGTAGATGGTCCGGCGGCGTTGTACGGACTAACAGATATCGAGCTAAGTGAAGCGGGTGATAGTGCGGTAAGCAATCTGCTGTCTTGGCTTCCTGCTATCACTCATGTTGTTTCCTCACCGCTAAAACGTTGTAGCAATAGCGCTTTCGAGCTGGGTAAAGAAAGAGGCATTGCCGTAGAACAACTTGAAGATATAAAGGAATGTCACTTTGGAGTGTGGGATGGCGTACCCTTTGAGAGTATGGGTGCTGAGTGGAAAGTAGTTGAGCAGTTTTTCTATTCACCTTTTGAAAACCCGCCACCACAAGGGGAAACCGTAGATGCTCTTTATGAACGTGTTACCCGAGGGTGGGATCACATTACCGCAACCCACACCTCTGGACACATCGCTGTGATTTGTCATGGTGGCGTCATTCGCCAGATCCTCGCCTATATTCTTGGGCTAGATTGGCGTAGTCAAAAGCTTTATCGGCAGCTAGATATTCGTTATGCCAGCGTTACTCGTATACAAATTGCTCGCTTTGCTGGTGCTGTTCCGCAAATAAAATTTATTGGCCTTACCGCAAGCGAACTACAACATCAGTCGATGGGGAATTGAAGTGACTAAACTCATGGTGCAGGGCACTACCTCGGATGCGGGAAAAAGTACCCTTGTCGCAGGCTTGTGTCGATGCCTATTGCAACAAGGAGTGAAAGTCGCTCCATTCAAACCGCAAAATATGGCGCTGAACAGTGCAGTGACTGCTGAAGGTGGAGAGATAGGTCGTGCCCAAGCAGTACAAGCACAGGCAGCGGGTATAGAGCCCCATGTCGATATGAACCCCATATTGCTCAAGCCCAGTTCAGATACAGGGGCACAAGTCATTGTTCATGGTAAGTCTATTGGCGATATGCAAGCCAAGCCTTATCACGAATACAAAACCCAAGCGATGTCTGCGGTAATGTCATCTTTTACTCGATTGCAATCGGCATACGATGTTGTGTTAGTTGAGGGGGCGGGAAGCCCTGCTGAAATCAATCTACGAGATAGAGATATTGCTAATATGGGCTTTGCTGAAGCCGCTGATTGCCCAGTCATTATCATTGCAGATATAGACAAGGGAGGTGTGTTTGCCCATTTGGTGGGTACACTCGCGCTACTATCACAGAGTGAACAAGACCGTGTGGTAGGTTTTGTGATTAATCGCTTTCGCGGTGATATCAGCTTATTACAATCTGGGCTCGACTGGTTGGAAGAGAAAACGGGAAAGCCGGTAATAGGGGTTTTACCCTACCTCCACAACCTTCAGCTTGCCGCAGAAGACGCCATTAATGTAGAGCAAATCGATGGCACTGAACCTGCCAGAATAACCGTAGCTGTGCCCGTGTTCAGTCGCATAAGTAATCATACTGATTTTGATATGCTTCGGGTTCACCCCCAAATAAACCTAGTGCTAGTACCACCAGAAAGTGACATACCGCCTGCTGATCTTATTATATTGCCGGGCAGTAAAAATGTGCGCGCAGATGTTGCCATGCTTCGCGTAAACCAATGGGACCGTCAAATAAAACGCCATCTAAGATACGGCGGAAAAGTATTGGGTATCTGTGGTGGATATCAAATGTTGGGAGAGTGGATAGACGATCCCAATGGGGTTGAAGGCGTTCCTGGAAAGAGTGATGGATTGGGTTTACTACCCATACAAACTACCCTTGAACAAGAGAAACAACTTACCCGAGATAGTGGTAAATTGTTGCTCAGTAGCGGTAGTGACTCAACGGCAGACTGTTCAGTATCGGGCTACCAAATTCACGTTGGACAGTCGCGTATTACCGATAATGCAGAACCCTTTGCCAAGTTAAATAGTGGTGAAAACGACGGATGCATATCCATTGATAATCAAGTGGCGGGTACATACCTTCATGGTGTGTTCGACAATCCTCAAACCTTGGTTGAAATCATCGCATGGGCGGGCGCTGATATTGCTCTAACCCAAACCTACAACGCGCTTCAGGAGCAAGAAATTAATCGCATGGCTGACGCGTGTAGTACCCATTTGAATTGGGACATTCTATCGAAAATTATGCATTTACAAGGGTAATCCAATGACCACTGACAATAATGATAAAAGTCGCCATAAGGCGCGAATGCAGGAACACAAAGCTAAAGTAGACGAGCGCATTGCGCAAGCTCAGGAAGAGAAAGGCATTTTGATTGTTATTACCGGCAATGGTAAAGGCAAGTCTACCTCTGGGTTTGGTACAGTGACTCGAGCGGTGGGGCACGGTATGTCAACTGCGGTAGTGCAATATGTAAAAGGTACTTGGCCTTGTGGAGAGCGCGATCTATTGATGAAATGCGGCGTACCGTTTCATGTGATGGGCACGGGATTTACTTGGGAAACCCAAGATAAAGAAAAGGACATAGCTGCTGCCCAGAAGGCGTGGGAGCAAACCAAGGTGTGGTTGAAGGATGACTCCATTGACCTTGTTCTGCTGGATGAAATTACCTATATGCTCACCTATAAATATCTCGATGTAGACGAGGTGGTTGCTGCGTTAAGTGAACGTCCAAAGCATCAAAATGTGGTGATTACTGGCAGAGCCTGTCATCGCAAAGTCATGGACATAGCTGATACCGTTAGTGAAGTTAAATCAATAAAGCATGCGTTTGATAGTGGTATCAAAGCACAGCAAGGAATCGATTGGTAATGAAAAAGGCAGCGATGTTTGTGCGTAAGCTAGTGGCTGTTTTAACAGTGTTGCTGGTATCTGGGGCGATATTTGCCGACGATTCCGATCCTAAGCAAAGTCATCGCTTTGTTGTATTGGCGCCCCATATTGTGGAGTCTATGTACGCCATAGGTGCTGGTCACCAAATTGTGGGCACCACAGACTATGCGGATTATCCTGTTGAAGCTCAGCAAATTCCTCGCATCGGCAATTATGCTCGCATTCAAATAGAGCGAGTTATAGAACTCCAACCCGACGTTATCATTGCGTGGAAAACAGGAAACCCTCCCGATGATCTCGCCAGATTACAGCAGCTTGGTTTTGAGGTGGTGTATTCACACCCACAGCAACTGGAAGATGTGGCCAGCGAGCTAAAAATGCTTGGACAGTTAACCGGCAGGTCGCAAACCGCAGAGCAACTCGCAACAGACTACCTCAATGAGCTCAACACACTAAAACGTACATATGCCAATGCTGCCCCTGTATCGGTATTCTATGAGTTATGGTCTAGACCACTCCGTACAGTGGCTGGGAATGCATGGCCTCAGCAACAAGTGGCTTTGTGTGGTGGAGTGAATCCCTTCCTTGATGCTGCTGAAGACTACCCGCAAATTGGTTTAGAAAGCGTGTTAGAACAACAGCCCCAAGTAATTATACAACCGACTCAGCATGGAGAACCTGCTGTCGACGGAATCGCTTGGCAAGACTATGACTATCTGCCGGCGGTAGCTAACGGTTTTATCTTTCACCCAAACTCCGACAAGGTTCATCGCATGACCACCCGTATGCTTGATGAACTCACGTTGTTGTGTACCCATTTGCAAACCGCAAGAGACTTCTACGCCCAGCAAGATAAGTAATACCAACTGTGTCTAACAGGCGTTTGACATTGCCCTTAACTATTTGTAATGTTGCCGCGCTTTTAGGTGCCTGTCGGCCAGACGCTATTTAATTGTTTTTGAATAGGATTCACCAAGCTGGTCTGGATAGGTTAAACGGGAAGTGTGGTAATTCGTCACTACGTGGTGTGTGACGTTAAGCCTCCGCTGCCCCCGCAACGGTATCTCTTGTTTTAAGAGGAGCCCGACACCGGCCTGAAGTACATTATTTTTGCGAATGGAGCGGAGGGCTTCATTGGAATGCATGAACTTGGCCTTTGGCTTTGATGTGGCACTACCTTCTTATAAAAGTGCTATTGCATACCTTTCCCCTCCCTCAATCGTTATTGTAAAACGCATTGAGGCACACATGAAAACGAATAAACTTACGCTAGCAATTGCACTCTCTTTGAGCTCAGGTGCAGTACTTGCGGAATCACAACCTACCGATACCAGTGACATTGAACACGTTGTGGTGTCTAGCCGTGTTGCAGAGCCACTTCGAGAACTTGCAACGTCAGTCACACTTATTACCCAAGAAGAAATTGAGCTTCGCGGAGTGGTTAATTTAGCCGATTTACTGCGTGTTCAGCCAGGTATTGCCGTTTCTAATTCTGGTGGTGCAGGCGCAGTAACCAGTGCACGTATTCGCGGCGAAGAAGCGTTTAGAACCTTGGTGCGTATTGATGGTGTTGATATTTCTGACCCCAGCGGTACACAGGTGCAACCTCAGCTAGCCCATTTGCTCACCAATAACCTAGCTCGAGTAGAAATTCTTCGCGGGGTGCAAGGTATGGTTTATGGCGCTGACGCTGGTGGTGTAATCAATATACAAAACCAAACTACAGACAAAGCGTTTGCCGCCAATGTAGCGGCTGAAGCGGGTACCTTCGACACCTATAATTTAAGTGCGAATGTGGGCGGTAACACTGACGATGTGAACTACTTCTTCTCTGCGGCGGACTTTGCCAGCGATGGGTTTAATCGCAGAACCGCCGACAGTGACCTTCAGGATGATGATGGATACGACAACTCTACTTTCCATGGAAAACTAGGCTACAGCTTTAACGACAATTGGTCAGTGCAAGTTGTAGGTAGGCATACTGATGGCAGCACAGAATACGACGGTTGTGGATTTGGCGACAGCTACAGCCATGACTGTATTAGTGATTTTGAACAGCAGAATGTTCGCGGTGAGCTTAATTACCAAGGTGATGCGGGGCAGCATCAGTTAGCTTATGCGAAAACACTGGTTGAGCGCGAATCCTTCAACACCGGTGTTACGGATTACTTTGCTAAAGGTAATGTAGAGCGCATCGAGTACTTAGGGCAAAATGCCATTTCTGATACAGGACAATTGGTTTATGGCGTCGACTGGGAGCAGGAAACGGTTACCTCTAGCGATTTGACTCGGGTTCAAAAAGGTTACTATGTGGAGTATCAAGATGAACTTACCAATGGCTGGTTTGTCACTGCTGGTGTTCGTCACGATGACAATGAAGACTTTGGAGAGCATACCAGCTATCGCGTGTCATCTGCTTATTTATTACCGCTAGGTGACAATACGGTTAAGTTACGAGGCGCCTACGGCACTGGTTTCCGTGCGCCAAGCTTGTTTGAGATTAACTACAACAACAGCTTTGGTTTCTCTCCAGCAACAGATACGCCATTGAAAGAAGAAAAGACATCGGGTGTGGAATTTGGTGCTGAGTTATACACAGAAGACGGTTCTACTTTCCAAGCAATCTACTTTAACCAAAAAGTGGAAGACGGTATTAGCTTTGACTTAGTGTCTTATTCTGGATATGTGCAAACTCTTGGCGTTGCCCGTTCAGAAGGTATTGAGCTTATTGCCGATTGGCAAGTGATGGATACCATTAGTGTTATCGCAAACTACACTTACAACGATGCAAAAGATATTGATGACGTTGCCCGCCTGCGCCGTCCAAGACATCTTGCTAACCTTGGTGTGCAGTACGTAGAAGGTAAACTTAGCGCATTAGCTAATGTTCGCGTATCTAAGGATGCTATCGATGTTGGTGGTATAGCGTTGGACGATTATGAAGTTCTAGATCTGAGTGCGACATACTCCTTGTCTGACCGACTAGTGCTAAACGCGCGCATCGAAAACCTAACTGACGCTGATTATCAAGAAGTGACAGGCTTTAATGTTGCAGGGCGTACGTTTAACGCAGGTGTGCGTTATTCATTCTAATGGAGTGATCACGGAGCCTTATTGGCTCCGTGGGTTTACGCACAAATGACTTTGTTTCTACCACTAGCTTTTGCTTGATAAAGTGCAACGTCAGCGCGCTCAATCATGGTTTTTGCAGTGTCATTTTGCTGGATAGACGCTACGCCTATACTTGCAGTCAGTTGTATTTCAGGGTGTATAACACTGAATCTTGAATAATTTTTCTGAGTTTGTTGGCTGTTCGAGTTGCATATTGTGTACTGGTTTCTGGTAATAGAATAAGAAACTTTTCACCACCATATCGCAATACTGAGTCTTGCATTCTAAGGTTAGAAGTTAGTAACCTCCCCAACTCTCTAAGTACATAATCGCCAATTTGATGGCCATAATTGTCATTCACTTCTTTGAAGTAGTCTAAGTCGAGCATAAGCAAAGAGAACGGTGCACTGTATCTTAAGCTTCTGTCTATTTCTTTGTTGAGAACTTCATCCATTGCACGTCGATTATACGCACCAGTGAGTTCGTCCTTAATACTGATTAATCGAAGTTTTGTTTCTAGGTCGCTGGTAATCATTAAGATCATGCTGAACGTGGTAAATACGATAAAGAAAATAAAAATGACAAATGACAGCTGTTGAATGGTGCCGGTTAGCATAAAATTTTCTATTTCAGGTGTTCTTATTGTGACCACTATTCGCACGTAAAAATATACGAGCATGACTGTCATAGGGAAGGCGGTAATAACGTCGACTTTTCTATCTGGCTTATCCACTCTAAAAGCAAGGCCGAATAAAAATAGTGAGAAAATAACGATAAAGAAGCCTGTGATAACAAAGATACGCCCGTTTACTGAGGGTGAGTTGTAGGTGAAAAAGGCGAATAACAGAATACTTACCGTTAGCAGCACAGTGCTTATTTTTAAAAAGTGACAGCGGATCCCTCTAAATTTAATCATCCCCCAGCAAAGTAGTTGTCCACCAAGACAAATCAAACCGTTTGCTGTTACTTTTGACAGAAATTCTGGAATATCACCCCGCATCCCTAATAGCAGAAAGCCAAGGGCAAAGCATAAAAATGATAGAGAAAAGGGCCTGAGCCCCTGTGTATTGGTATATAAAAATGGAACCACAGACAGCACAAAAAAGCAGCTGAAGGCGAAAACAACTGTCAGAAAAGCTAATGTTGGTATGTGTAGGTCAGGCATAAATAGCTAGATTACCGCGCTCCAAAAAACTGCCGCATACGCGGCCAAAACAACTCACGTACGGAACGGATATACAATCTGTTTAACTATAGTCCATGATTCCAATAGCAGTATAAAACTTAAGTCTTAGTGGTGGGATTACCTTGAATTTGGCGCGTAATAAAAAGGGACGCTCCAGTTGTATTCTAATTCGTCGCCCAAGGTTTTTATCACATTCAACTCGTGGCCACCGGGTTGTGTATTAGACAGATCTATGTAAGTCAGAAATCCAAGTTGATTAGTTGTTGGATGATAAGCGTATTGAAGTTCAGCATTTGTTTCTTGGTCATTGATGAAGATTGAGTAGAAACTTTGGAAACAGGCAATTTCATGAGTATTGCGCAGTGTTCTGACTTCTCTTTCGGTCTTACCTTCAGGCGTTTCAAATTCGCCGCATTGGCCTTTGAATATGGTTTTTTCATGGCGCATTCTAGGAATAAACACTCGTAACACTGTGTCGTTGATTACATCAGAGGAAATTTCAGGCCCAATCAAAAAGTCAACAGCGCTGTTGTCACTACGATACATATCAGGACGATGGGTATGTTGTGACAAATATGCTTCGTTATTGATTAATACCATGAGGTCTGATCTAGCAAACTTTACACCCGCGACTATGCATCCAAAAAACATAAAACCCATTACCATGAATGCAATGTGCTTTTTGCGTTTGAAGTTAGAGCCGAAAGTCATAATGATCTGTAATGCACTTTTGTAGATTGGCCCAAGCATTATCATGTTGGTCAGCTTTACGATTCTGAACAGAAATAACTGAATAGTATCGTTGTCTTTGATTTTCTTTATATTTGAAAGAAGGGTAAGAAGCCCCTGTACACCAGTGAGCAAAATCAGTGTAAATATGGGGAGTAATAACAGCCAAGTGGGTAGCAAGTCATTGAGCATATTAAATAGCATTAAATAGAGCGCACTTAATACACCGAAATATGCATAAACCACTACGCTCACAAAGGCCGCTGAGAATATCACGCTGCACAGCTCGTCGACTTGGTCGATGGTGTGTGTGAGCTTGGGGAGCATCTCCCTAAATTTATTAGTGTAAAGCTCAGAATAGGCGCTGTCTTCCAAGCCATAATCGGGGAAAACGGAATTAAGCCCTACTAATCCTATCCAGTAAGACCTGAGCATGAAATGAATGACAAACATGGTTACGAGTACGCTTACGGCTATCATGCCCATAAATACAATGGTGTAAGCATAGAAATATTGGTCTGGATGAAGAATGTCTACCGCGCGGTAAATGGTCCAGTCGGTAAGTTGGAACAGTTGGAATGCAGCGAATGTGGCAACAGCAGATACCAATAACTCAGCTTCCCAACTTTCATCTTTGAGTCGTTGAAGCCAACTCTTAGAGCCAGTAGTTTCTTCCATAAATTTCGCCGTTGCAGTGTGTGGTGTGTTATTTAAACCACAAATTAGCAAGAAACATGGTGAAAACCCAGTGTGTTGGCGCAACTTTGCCAACACACTGATAAAAAGAAATTAAACTTCTTTTACGCTGTAAATTAATGAGGTTTGCGGAAAGAGTACTGGTAACTGCATACCAAAACGCATCAGTGCTTCACCGGTAAATACTTGGCCGTCAGTTTTTTGCAAAATAGACGGTGAATATTCTTTCAGCGTATTGGGCCAAATGCGGCTTACCGTGTATGACTTGTTAGGATCTAACCCTATAAACTGATATTTATTCGGTGTAGTGCGAGTCGTTTCCTTCACACTGTTATAAGCAAATAAAGCCTCAGATTTGTCTTTAGCTACATAGCCAAAGTTCACGTTAAGCCCATCGTCGTCCATACGGAATAAGTCTCCGCTATGGGTAATGTGGCGGTGTGCTTTGTACAAAGCAATGGCATCTTTTAGCGTGTCTTGCTCGTGGTCAGTGAGCTCTCGTGGGTCCATTTCAATCCCCATATGACCAAACATAGCTACGGCTGCACGAAGCTCGATGGGAAGGTTTCTGCCTGTGATATGACAGTCTCTTGGCCCTACGTGAGCGCCCATGACCTCCGATGGGAAGAAAAGTGAGAAGCCCCGTTGAATGTATAAGCGGTCCAGTGCATCGTTAGAGTCGGAGGTCCAGAAACGATCAGTGTGAGGCAAAATACCTAAGTCTACACGGCCACCCCCTGAGCAACAGCTCTCGATTTCAATGCCCGGACGCGCTGCTTTAACGCGGTCGATTAGCCCATATAGCGCTTGCATCTGTCCATGCATGGCTGGCTGACCGTTAAGGTTGCCCGGATGGTTAACGTCGCGGTTCATATCCCACTTGATATAGCTGATTTTGGGGTATGCAGTGAGTATGTCGGTAATGACTTTATACAAATACTCAACCACTTCAGGGTTGGTCAGATCCAACACGTACTGATGTCTGAATGGCACATGAGGATTGTTATTGGTTTGCAACGCCCACTCTGGATGTGCGCGGAATAGGTCGCTGTCTGGGTTGACCATTTCCGGCTCAAACCAAATACCAAACTCCATACCTAACCCTGTGACGTGGTCGATCAGTGGATCTAAGCCTTCTGGATAAATCGCCTCATCAACAAACCAATCACCCAATCCTGCATGGTCATGACGGCGGCCTTTAAACCAACCATCGTCCAAAACAAAACGTTCGATACCTAACGGGGCGACTTTGTTGGCAAGGGTTTTCAGCGTATCTACATCATGGTCGAAATAAATACCTTCCCATGTATTGTAGTGCACCGGACGGGGCTTAGACTCCGCCGAGTGGGTAAGTATATTTGCACGGATATAATTGTGAAACTCTTGTGATAACAGAGACAAGCCGTCACTCGCGTAGCCGCTGTAAAGTACTGGGCTAGCGTAGCTCTCGCCTTCTGCTAGTGATACTTCACCCGGGAAGAGTAGCTCACCAAATTGAACGTAACGTCTACCATCAGCCATTAACTCTGCACGAATACTGTGGTTCGCAGAGGCACCTAAGTGAAAGCCATAGCACTCGCCTTGTTGTTCGGTTGTGCTTTTGGGGAAGGTAATTAAACCTGGAAAAGTGTCGTGAGAGGTTTTTCCTCGACGATTTTCCCGCACATAACTACCAAAGTTCCACTCTTGGTCTGAGGTGACAAACTCACTAGACCAACGCCCTTCGAAGCTGCGAATGGTATCTACGTGGGCGGGCAATGGAATACTGGCTGCATTGAGGAAGTTGACGTTTACCTTGTCGCTGCCATCATTTTGCACCTTGCTTTGGTAGCTGACCACACTGGTATTGGCATCAAGGGTGACCTTTGTGATTAGCGTTAGTTCCCGATGCTTATCTGAAGCTTTGAACACAACACAAAGACCATCTTGCTCTATTGCGGTAAGCTCAAAACCGGCAGACCATTGGTCTGTGCTTCCATGAATTTGTAAGCCTGGTGAACCAGTCACACCTTCACCGTGAGTCGGCACCAAAGAAATTGGTGGTTCGACGACTGGAGCGCACTTAGCTTCTTGACGGGTACTAAGAATACCTAACATGGCTGGCGTAGTGGTGTCGCTGAGTTGCGAACCATAATATAAAAGTGATGGCATACGCCCCTGACAATCAAAAATAAGGGTGGTTTTGGCGTTGTCTAGTCGTATAAAAGAGGAAATAGAAGACATACATTCTTTCTCGATGAAGTTGATGTTACCCGCGCTGTGTTTTAAGCGTGATTCGACTTATTGGGTTATCTGAGCCCTGTGTGAGTTGGACAAGGCGGTTGTACTGGCGCAACGAAAGTATCATGGCGTTTATGGCCATGAGTAATCCATTTTTATGCAGTTCATATATTGTGTCAGCGTTCAGATTGACTAGTTTTTCTTCATCAATGGTGAGCAAATCTGAGGTGGTATCTTGTTTTCCATCGGCAAAGGTTCGCGTGAGTGACAAGGGAATAAACATATCGAGATCTGACAACGCCTGAATCATCATTTGAGCTTGTTGTTGGCCCAATGCCAGGTTGCTCAGCTGACTTTGAACTTGCTTTAAAAACTGGCTAGGTGTGCCGTCACCAGAAAATAGCGGCTGTGAATGATTCTGAGTTGAAGCTACAAAACGCTCACTTGCCTCATCCACTAATACGGTGAGTCGCTCGTTCTCAAGTCCGTAGTTAAACGGAGTGCACTGAATACTTAAAGGCACAGCATGAGCTTTCCAGTGGTTGCGTCCACAAAATACATTTCCCGTTTCAGGCCATCCAACCACGGCGATTAGTTTTTCTGGTGCGCCCAACAAATCTGGGGCAACTAGAATAGGCATACACCCAGCGATTGAGGCAATTTCGTTAAAGCCCAAAGCGACAGCGTTGAAAGCCGCCGAGTGACTAAAGCGGTCATCGGGGATCACGCAGTAAGATTTGTGCGCTACGCTGTCTAACGCAATATAGTTAGGCTGGGTCATGCTTCACCTCTGTTGTGATGAAAGTACACTTTCAATGAGTCCTCTGTGCGAGGGTAACTTGCTAGTAAGCTGTGCAATTAAGGTGTTATTTAATTCAAACTGTTTCTGAGCAAACTGGTTGAGTTTCATTGTTCGGACGTATTGGTTCAGGTCACTGTAGCGAGACATTCCGTACAAAATATAGCGGTAGCTTTGTGCACTGAACACTTCGTTGGTGTGCTCAAAATCACTGTCTAATATTGGGCGATATTTCCATACGTCCATTAATTCACTAAGTCGCGAAGGAATAGAGCAGGCTTTTCTATTGTCTAACCAGAAAGGGTCGGTACGCTTGCTCAATACATAGTGGAGTTTCAAAAACTCTATAGTGCGCTCCCATTTATAGGTAAGTGATTGATTAAACTTATTGGCTACATGCGACATTTGCTCAGTGTAGCCTGGGAGTTGCTCACAAAGTTGGGTGGCGCTTTGTTCAATGAGCATAAGTGATGATGCTTCTAAAGGTTCTAGAAAGCCGCTTGATAGCCCAATAGCAACACAGTTCTTGTGCCAAAACTCGTTGCGATAACCGGTTTTGAATTTAATTTCTCTAAATGAGAATTCTGCGTTTTCTGATTCTCCGGTTTGTTTCAAGTAACGACTAAAGGTAGCTTCAGCTGAGGACTTTTCTTGATATTGGGATGCGAAAACATATCCGGTCCCCCTTCTGTGTTGTAAGCCAATGTCCCATATCCAACCAGCCTCTTGTGCAGTAGATAACGTGTGGCACGCAATGGGCTGATTTGCAGAAGCGTATTCACGTTGGCTTACCAAGGCGGTATCTGCAAACAGGATGTCAGACGCGTCTTTTAGTCCAACACCGAGTGTTTTCTCGATGAGCAATCCGTTAAATCCAGTGCAATCGACGAACAGTTCTCCGCATACTTCACCATTAGAAGAGGTGACTAGGCTGGTGATACCTTCATCATTTTTGTTCACATGAGTGACAGTATCCTTGATGTGAGACACCCCTAAGGTGTTTATACAATGGCACTTGAGAAGCTCGATAAACTTTCCTGCGTCTAAATGATAGCCATAGTTGGCGGAAAAACCTTGGTTCGACAACGCTGAAACCTTAGGTGCCAATCCTTGTTCACATAGTGTTGGTTGAAAACAAACGGCATTGGCGTAATGACTATCTTCACCCTCAGAAACCAGCCAATAGGGAGTGATATCTGCTGAAGCCGATCCTTGAGGCGCGCTGAACGGGTGATAATAGGCGTTAGTAGTTTCATTGCTGTGCCACTGTTGAAACTTACTCGCCTGCTTATAAGTAGCATGGGCTTGTTTAATGAGTTCTGACTCACTAATACCAATACGGTGCAAAGTATTACGCATGGTTGGCCAAGTGCCTTCACCTACACCTATGGGGTGAATAGCGTCAGACTCAATTACGGTAACTCTAAGTGATGTTCCGTTGGCATCAGGCATCGAATGTTGTGCAGCAAGCAAGCCGGCGGTAAGCCAACCAGCTGTACCGCCCCCAACAATCACTACATGATTAATTGGTGTCATATAGAACTAACCTGAGTTAAGTTATTCAGCGTCTACCAATTTACCGCGCCACTGTGCGGTTTGCTTAAACACTAGTTTGTTGAGTAATAGCGCAAGTGCGATACAACAAGCCAGTGTTATTGGCATAAGGTGAATGTAATGTAGGCCAAATGGTGCATGCACAAAACTAAAATACGAATATAGCGCAACACCAAAAATTACCGACAAGATACCAGCGTTTGCATTGACATTGTTGAACAGTAAGCCAACAACAAAGATAGAAAGTACTGGCATACTAATTAACCCGTACAGCTCTTGCAGTAAGTTAATAATACTTTCCGCTTGCGCGTATACCGGCACCATTAATAAAGACACTATTGTAAGTATTGCGGTAACAAAGCCGCTTAAGCGAGCAACGTTTGGCTCTTTCTGGAAGTAGGCTTCGTGGATGTCACACACATACAAAGCGGTTGCCGAGTTTAAGTTACTGTTGTAAGTGGTAAGTACCGCTGCTGCTAAGGCGGCAGCAAAGACACCAGATAACCAGCTTGGTAGCACATCACCTACAAGCGTACCGTAGGCTGCATCGTTAATATCACCGTAAAGCTTATAAGAAATAATACCAGGTACGACTATGATCGCTGGAACAATGATAAAGCGAATAACTGCTGCTGCATAAACGCCCTTTTGTGCTTCTTTTAAATTAGGCGCTGCCATAGCACGTTGGGTTATTACTTGGTTAGTTCCCCAATAAAACGCTTGAATAAAGATCATGCCGGTTAATAGGGTGTGCCAAGGTAGTGGAGAGTCGTTGTCTCCAATTAAGGTTAAGCGCTCTTTTGGAATTCCTGAAAAGTCGAAATCGATGGCCAAAAGGGCCAATACTACTACCACAATAGCCATGGTTAACAATAAGATGCCAGAATATGTGTCTGATACGGCTACTGCTCGAAGCCCACCAAAAATAGCGTAAAGTGCGCCAATTAGGGCAAATGCCGTTGCTACATACATCAAGGGAATATCCACATTGAACATGTTAATCATGAACAGTGAACCCGAATAGATAACAGCTGGCATGAATATAAGGCTGCTACCTAGAAAGAAAATTAGGCCAATCAGTGCGCGAATATGTTTGTTGTTGTAGCGCATTTCCAGCAATTCAGTGGTTGTAGTGCACTGGTAATGGTAATAAACCGGTAGGAAGACTTTGGCAAGTATAATAAGGCCTACTACGGCGGCAAATTCCCACCACGCTAGCAGGGCCATTTGATTACCGTTCATACCGACAAGTTGGTCGGTACTTAAGTTAGTTAAGGTGATTGAGCCGGCCACGAATATCCATGTTAATCCGCCACCCGCTAGAAAGTATTCTTTGTTGCCACTTGCCGTGCTGTGCCCGTGCCCACGACATTTTAAATAGGTGAGAAGTCCAATAAATGCAGTGATTAAAACAAAAACACTAAGTTGAATAAGGCTACCTGACACTAATAATTCCTCAGCAATAAAAACGACAAAAGGGGGCGAGTATGCCCCCTTGTTATTTAGGCTATCTTAGAAGCTTGCACGTACGCCAACTGCGTAACGAGCACCGTCATTGATTTGCTGAACGAATTGCTCAGACAAACGGCCACGACGTGTTAGCTCTTCATCAGTAATGTTGATACCTTCAAAGAATACCGTGAAGGTTTCGTTAACATCGTAACTTACGCTCATATCAACTTGAGTGTAGGTTTCTGTGAAGCGCGGCTCTGTTCCACCTAGTGGGCTAACAGCGTCCTGCATGAAGGTTTCACGATTGTTCAATGCTAAACGTGCTTGGAAAGCGTCTTTTTCGTAGAACACAGTAACGTTTTGTGAGTTACCTAAACCAGGAAGGCTGAATTCATCGTTTGAATTAACGATAGTGGCGTTCGCTTGAATACCAAAGCCGTTCTCAAGCGTATGTAACCATGCTAATTCAATACCTTCAACTTCCAATGCTTCACCATTACGCGGACGAAGCACGTTGAAAACATATTCACCGCTGTCTAGGAATAAAGACTCATCAGCAGTAGCACTTGCGATGAAGTCTTCCACTTCTTTACTGAAACCAGCCGCCGAGAAGTAGCTAGTGTCATCGTAGTACCATTCAAGTGATACGTCCCAACCAGCTGATTTGTATGGTTGTAGCTCTGTGTTACCCGCTTGTGCTTGTAGGTTACCTGGACGAGATACAGTTACGTTAAACACAGGCACCAAGTCATCCATCATTGGACGCGTAAGTGTTTCAGCATATGCATAACGAAGATATAGGTCATCGGTAAGCTGTAGTTTCACGTTGACGTTTGGTAACAACGTAGAGTAGCTGTTTGTCTCGTTAACTGGCGCACCAACATCAGTTTCGTATACAACGTTAAGATCAGAAGGATCGTTAGGGATTGGCTCCAAATCTTTAACAATCTGGCTAGTACCATCTACAGAAGTATCTGTGTCGCTGAAGCGGAAACCAAAGTTAATGTCTAACGGCATATCAGAAACTTCGGTAGAGAAGTAGAACTGTGCGTATGCGCTAAGAATTTCTTCGCTGACTACAAAAGAGTCGTTGCTAGGTTGTGGGTTTGCAATGTTAGTTGCATCTATGGTGGCACGAACGTCGGCTGCATCTAAGCCAGTAGCTGCTGCAATTTGTGCTACCGCTGCGTCAGATGTTGCGTACTCGAAGAATGCCGCAGGATCGTACGTTAACCATTGATTAGGTACACCGTCGAAGAAGTTGTTCGCTGTAAATACCGTTAGCAATTCATCTGGAAGGTCGAAGCTATAGCCACAATATACGTTACACGCTGAAGCGAACAGACGAGTATTGCTCTTCTCACGGTCTTGGTAGTAAACACCAAAGTCCATTTTGTAGAAGGCATTGTCTGAGTCTGGTGTCCACGTAAAGTCCGCACGGTACTCTGAAATAGTATCTTCAGTGTCGAAGCCGTTGCGCTCATTGTAGTGCATACGACCTAACGCAGGATTTTGAAGCGCTGCGTCTCCGCCTGCAACTGAAAGCGTTGGCGTAGAACCAGAGTAATCTACACTGTACTCATTATTGTAACCAACCACTGTGAAGAAGTTATCACCACCACTGTTATCTTCCGCAGTTGATGTAGATACATCAATCACAGCAGTAAGATTATCGTTCACTAACCACTCGAAGTTCGCGCCAAACGCTTGAATTTCAACGTCACGACCATAACGGCGACGAATGAAGTCAGTAGCACCGCCAACACCATCAACAACAGTACTGGTTACGCTAGAAAGGCTGCCATTTTCTGTGAATGTCATGTTGTCTAGGTTGCTGTCGGTGAACCAGTGACCAACACTGTGTGCATCAGAATCAACTTCGAACTTAGAATATAGTCCGTCTAGTGTAAGCGTCATATCGTCGTTAGGTGCGTACTGAACCACCAAATTGGCAGACGTTCTTTCGCGGTCAACTAGGTCAACGATTTGGTCGAAGTTTTGTGGAACATAAACGCCGTTGTGCTGCGCATTGTCTGCATAATTTGGGTTATCCAATTCTGAACGATCAGTAAGGCTTACCCCTGGGCGCCAGTAACGAGTTTCAAGCATATTGGTTTGTAACTTACGTTGCTGGAATGACGCTGACGCAAGAACACCGATAGTACCGTCGGCGAAGGTATTAGTAACAAGCCCTGACATTTGCGGTGTAGTTTCTTCAGACACGTCTTCATACATGCCCTTTACGCTTGCTACGGCTTGGAAACCATCAAATTGGAACGGACGAGCTGTAGTTACTTCAACGGTTGAACCAATACCACCTTCTTGCATGGAAGCAACTGGGCTCTTATATACTTTTGCACCGCTGATAAGTTCAGCCGGCAAGGTATCAAAACTGAATGCTCGACCTTGGTTTTCAGTGGCAATTTGGCGACCGTTTACAAGTACAGTGTTGAAGTCTGGACCAAAACCACGCACGGTAATGAATTGACCTTCACCACCACTACGGTCTATTGCTACACCTGTAATGCGCTGAAGTGACTCGGCAACGTTTTGATCTGGGAACTTACCTAAGTCTTCTGCGGTAATACCATCATAAACTACGTCAGAAGCTTTTTTGTCTAGCATCGACGCTTTCAATGAACTGGTAAAACCTTTTACTTCAATAACTTCAACTTGGTCAGCTGATGGTTCTTGAGCAAAGGTAAGTGGAGCGTGTAGAGCAGAGGCAATGGCAACACCTAATAGTGAGCGTCTTGCGATGGGACCTAACTGTGATGTGTTAATTTTATGTGTCACTGTGTTTTCTCCGTGAGTAGGCTACGTTTTTACGTACTTATCGATAAACCCTGAGCTTAATAATGGCTGTTAACGCAGGGTTTACAAATATCTTGTATTTATTGCTTTCTATATTAGTTAACTATTTGATAGTTATATTTTTATTATTACCAGGATGACGGTGAAACGTTTTCCCAGTTGCGTCTATGTTAACATAGAAAGTAAATTAAATGTAAAATTCATACGGTCGTTTTAATCAAAAGTGAGGGTTAGTTAGCTACCTTTTTGTAACTTTTAGTGATTTTTACCCACAGCGGACCCGTTCTACTGCGTTTTTCCAACCTTGATACGCAGTATCGCGTTCTGCTTTTGAAAGTCGTGGAGAGAATACGTTTTCTCTACTCCACTGATCTGAAAGCTCGTCGGTAGAAGCGAATAAACCACACTGAAGACCTGCTAAATAAGCAGCGCCTAATGCTGTAGTTTCCGTATTTTTTGGACGCTCGACGTCGGCACCCAAAACATCTGATAAAAAGTGCATTACCCAATCATTATTGGCCATGCCACCGTCAACACGAAGAGTGGTAGGTCTAGCACCGTCACTTTCCATGGCTTTTTGAAGGTCTTTAGTTTGATAGCACACAGACTGAAGGCCTGCGGCAACGATTTCATTTATTCCCGTATCGCGAGTTAAGCCGAAGATGGCACCTCGTGCATTTGGATCCCAGTAAGGTGCGCCGAGTCCGGTAAACGCTGGTACTAGAAATACGCCGTTGTCTTTTTTCGCGCTCATAGCTAGTGCTTCGGATTCTGAAGCGTTGCTGATAAGTTTGAGACCGTCTCTAAGCCATTGCACTGTTGCTCCAGCCATAAAAATGCTGCCCTCTAGGGCATAGGTGGTTTCGCCGTTCAAGCGATAACCTATGGTAGTCAGCAAACGATTTTTAGAACGCAATGGAGTAGTACCGGTGTTTAAGATCATAAAACAACCTGTACCGTACGTACTTTTGGCCATGCCTTTGTTAAAGCAACACTGACCAAACAGTGCTGCTTGTTGGTCGCCTGCAACACCTTGAATTGGTGTATTATGTCCAATGATACTAGTATCTAGCTCACCAAATTCCGCAGCGCAATCCAGTACTTCCGGAAGCATGCTTTTGGGTATGTTAAATTGGGTAAGTAGCTTGTCATCCCACAGTTGGTTGTGAATATCAAACAACATGGTTCTAGATGCATTGGTAGCATCTGTCACATGAGATTTTCCGCCAGTTAAGCGCCAAATTAAGTAGGTATCTATGGTACCGAAGAGTAAATCACCTTCATTGGCACTTTCTCTTGCACCTTTTACATTATCGAGTATCCAAGCAATTTTGGTTGCAGAAAAGTAGGGGTCTAAGAGCAATCCAGTGGTTTCCGATAGGTAATCGGTGAATGCTGTATCTTTACTAAGCTCACTACACTGGGCAGATGTTCTTCTATCTTGCCAAACAATCGCAGGGTAAATGGTTTTCCCCGAATGCTTGTTCCAAACAAGTGTTGTTTCTCGTTGGTTCGTGATGCCAACAGTCGCTATATCCTCACTTTGAATATCCGACTTTTCGACGACTTGACGAACTGTTTGGATAACACTTTCCCAGATTTTCTCTGGATCGTGTTCAACCCAACCGTCGTTAGGATAGTGTTGGGGAAATTCGCTTTGTGCCATTGCAACAGCTTCTCCAGAAGCAGAAAAAATAATGCTGCGTGAGCTAGTTGTGCCCTGGTCGATAGCAAGAATATACTGACCCAAAACCCGTCTCCTAAAACTTAATTGACATAAAGTGTGCATCATTTACACACTATTAACAATCATAATTTTCGATTTCGAACATTTTTGTTTTCGATATTGAGGTGATGATGGCCTTCAGACCTAGTATAATGTCCGTTCTTTAACCAATAGAGCGCGGTGATGAATCAATCCCAAAGGCACGAAAAAATAATAAAACTAATAAAACAAAATGGATTTATGTCTATTGACGATTTGGTCTCACAATGCGCTGTGACACCACAAACTATTCGGCGTGATCTAAATCAGCTGGCTGAGGATGGTACGGTAAGTCGATATCACGGTGGTGCTGGTTTAAATCGAAGCTGGGAAAATACGCCATATAACGAAAGGAAAACACAAAATAAGGAAGTAAAAGAAAAAATTGCCGAGGCCATTGCGGCAATGATTCCGGACGGTGCTTCACTATTTATCAACATAGGCACCACTACTGAGATGGTTGCGAAGAAGCTACTCAATCACAAGAACCTGCATATTGTCACCAATAACATTCACGTTGCGACCATTTTATCGGCAAAAGAGGACTTTTCTGTGATTATAGCCGCTGGTGAAGTTCGCTTTAGAGATGGTGGAATTATTGGTGAAGCTACCTGTGACTTTATTAGTCAATTTAGAATGGACTACGGCATTATTGGTATCAGTGGTATTAGTGGTGACGGTGCATTGTTGGATTTTGATTTTAGAGAAGTAAAGGTATCTCAGGCTATATTGCAACACACTCAAAAGGTCATTCTTGCTGCTGATTACAGTAAATTTGAGCGCAGAGCTATGGTTGAACAGGGCCATATTTCTCAGGTTGGCTGTTTTGTTTGTGATAAGGCACCGCCACAAGCCATCAAAGAAATCTTGGATGAGAATAGTATAGAATTTGTACATGCCTAGGGTGGTTTGGCGCTAGATACATTGTTGAAAACCGCGACTTAGCGCGGTTTTTTTGTATTTATTGATGTTCGTTTGTGTTCGTTTTGTGTTGACATGTTTTCGTTTTGGGGGTCAAATAGCCACAAATATCCCTATGAGTAAAAAAAGAGAGCACATGAATAACACAGTGAACCGTGAACGTTCGATAGACGTCCTAGTTATCGGCGGTGGCGTGAATGGTACTGGTATAGCTTTAGATGCAGCTGGTCGTGGTTTGTCTGTAGCTCTTTGTGAAAAGGGTGATTTAGGCGGAGCGACATCATCGTCTAGCAGTAAGCTTATTCATGGCGGATTGCGTTACCTAGAACATTACGAGTTTAGGCTAGTAAAAGAAGCACTAGCAGAGCGGGAAGTATTGCTTCAAAAAGCGCCGCACATCATGTGGCCTCTTCGTTTTCGTTTACCCCATCAAAAACATCTTCGTCCTGCGTGGATGATCCGAATTGGACTATTTCTTTATGACTCACTCGCTAAGCGTAACATGTTGCCTCGCTCTAAGCGGATTAAAAATCCACAAGATAGCGGACTGATCAGCGACATTAAAACCTGTTTTGAGTACTCAGACGGCTGGGTAGACGATGCAAGATTGGTTGTGCTAAATGCAATTGCCGCTCAAAAACAAGGTGCGAACATACACACACGTACCGAGTGTCTTCGCGCGGAAAAGCAGGGTAATAAGTGGCATGCAACGTTGCGGGATTCTGAAGGGAAAACGTTTACAATTGTTGCTAGAGCCATAGTAAATGCAGCAGGCCCTTGGGCTGTGTCGTTTTTAGATAGAGTAAACGACATAGATAATCCGAAAGCAATGCGCATGGTTAAAGGAAGTCACTTTGTTGTGCCTAAGCTCTATGATACTGACGAAGCTTATATCTTGCAGAGTGCGGACGGTAGAATTGTGTTTGTGATCCCCTACGAAGACGACTTTTCATTAGTTGGAACTACAGATGAAAATTATGTGGGCGATCCGTCAAATGCGGCGATTTCTCAGGAAGAGACCGACTATCTGGTAGACATTGTTAATAGCTACTTTAAAACCAAAATTACACAGCAGGACATTGTGCATTCTTATAGCGGTGTTCGTCCATTATTGGAAGAAGCGAATGCTTCTGCACAAGAACTTACCCGAGATTACAAAGTTGAGTTGAATGGCGACAATTCAACGCCAATATTGCTCAATGTTTTTGGCGGTAAAATAACAACTTATCGTAAACTGGCTGAACATGCCGTAGATAAACTTGTCACATTGTTTCCAAAAGCTGGTAGAGCCTGGACCAAAAATGCCCCCTTGCCTGGGGGAGCATTTGCAGACAAGGAAAGTTTGCAACGGGAATTAGCGCAAGATTTCCCTTGGCTACCAAACACCAATATAGTGAGATATGTTCGGCAGTACGGACTTCGCTGTAAGCAATTTTTGGCGGATAAAACGTCAATCGAAGAGATGGGTAAAGACTTTGGTGCCGGGTTATTTGAAGCTGAAGTTCAGTATTTGATAGGTAGCGAATGGGCGTGCACTTTAGAAGATGTGCTTTGGCGCAGAACCAAGCATGGGTTGCGACTTACCACATCTCAAAAAGAAGTACTTGCCTGCTTTCTTGCTGCTACCACGGCTAAAGCACAAGCACCTCAACTAAAATCGAGCGCATAGCAAGGTGAAGTCGTGAATAGTATTATTGAACCTTGCGAGTAACTGTTAATGTCTACTTGGCTTTGAGAAGGCAATGAGCTGAAAGGTAAAGAGGGAGTCTGGTATCGAAAGGGAAATCATCTTGATAAGGCACGGCAAACCCTTATCGGCAAAAAATGAAAAGTTGAATGCTACAGGCTTTGCAAAATGGGTGAAAGATTACGGTCACTCAGAGTTAGACCCCGCGAATTATCCTCAATCCAGAAGAAACCTCTTTCCCGCGTTGGTTATCAGTAGTTCACTAAAACGAGCAAAGCTGTCAGCGGAATATTATACGGGCCTACCACCCGAGTTGGCGCTGCCGGAGCTAAAGGAAATGGACATTCCCTATTACCGCTTGCCATTCATCCTGAAAGCGTGGCACTGGGTTTTTCTAAACCGATTTTTGTGGATACTGGGCGTGAAAGGCCAGTTTGAAAGCTTTTCACAGGCCAAGGCAAGAATTAAAGGTGCTGCCTCTGCGCTCCATACCGCGTCACAATCTAACCAAAGAATGGTTGTGTTTGGGCACGGTATGTCTAATCGCTATTTGAGGATTTATCTGAAACAACTGGGTTGGCAAGTCAACGAAAAAAGCAATAGCTATTGGGGAATTAGCAAACTGTCGCTAAGCTTAAGTGAGTAGAATCTAGCACCTGTTACTTCAGATTTTATTTTTTATCCCGATAAATGAGTTAGCGCCCTTGACGTTACCACTGAATCTATGAAAAAAGCGACCAAACAACAAAGCCCATTAAAGATAGCACTATATCTAGTGTTTATTGGCTCATTTGCCGGTACTTTGGTTGCTATTATTGCGATGCTCGATGCGAACAAGCCGAGTATGATTACTTACGATTTTAAGAAATACGCGACTACTTTTGAAAGAAACGTATTTACTGTGAACTCTACATGGCGCGCGCAGGGGGCAACTAATATTGTTATTTTGATTCATTACGACATGCAAGGCCGCGAGACTGGTCGCACACCCGTCAAAGTCAACCATCGTGGCTGGCCTTTAGCAACGCCAACGGACGAAAGCGGGTGCGAGCGTTTGTGGCGAACAGTCATGATGGAGTCGCTGATGCTAGATGGCATGAAAGTTTACGCCGAATATTTCTCAACCCGCGGTGAAAGTGACGAAGACAAAGCCCGTTGCAGATTTCGAGTGGCTTCTGGAGAGTCATTTAACTACTTTTTTCACAATGGTCGCGTCGAATTCTCTGCTTAGAGCGATAAAAGTCTCCATCACAGCATAAGTCCGCTTGCCCTAATATAAAGCCATTGTTAAAGTGAGCGGATATCTTTCTAAATTACATTTAATTCGCATTTTCCAGTTTGAAACTGCGGGTTAACTCAGCAACAGGAATACACCTTTCATGTTTAAAAAGCTTCGAGGCATGTTCTCTAATGACTTGTCCATAGACCTCGGAACAGCAAACACGCTGATTTACGTTAAAGACCAAGGTATTGTGTTAAACGAACCTTCTGTTGTCGCTATTCGACAAGAAAGGGCTGCTGGTCCAAAGAGCGTTGCCGCTGTAGGTGCAGAAGCTAAGCGAATGTTAGGGCGTACCCCAGGTAACATCAGAGCTATTCGTCCAATGAAAGACGGGGTAATTGCCGACTTTTACGTGACTGAAAAAATGCTTCAACACTTTATTAAGCAAGTTCACGACAACAACTTTTTACGCCCTAGTCCTCGTGTTTTGGTTTGTGTACCTTGTGGTTCAACACAAGTTGAACGCCGTGCGATTAAAGAGTCAGCACTAGGCGCGGGTGCGCGTGATGTCTATCTTATTGATGAACCCATGGCGGCGGCGATTGGTGCAGGTCTTCCAGTGTCGGAAGCTACTGGTTCTATGGTTGTCGATATTGGTGGTGGTACCACCGAAGTTGCCATTATCTCTTTGAATGGTGTGGTTTATTCATCGTCGGTTCGCATTGGTGGTGACAAATTCGATGAAGCCATTATTAGCTACATTCGTCGTAACTTTGGTTCACTGATTGGTGAAGCTACAGCAGAACGTATCAAGCACGAAATTGGCGCAGCATACCCAGGCGAAGAAGTTCGAGAAATCGAAGTTCGTGGTCGCAACTTAGCAGAAGGTGTACCAAGAGGTTTCACCCTTAATTCGAATGAAATTCTAGAGGCACTCCAAGAGCCATTAACGGGAATTGTGTCTGCGGTAATGGTGGCTTTAGAGCAATCTCCGCCAGAACTGGCTTCAGACATTTCAGAACGAGGCATGGTGCTTACCGGTGGTGGTGCTTTGCTTAAAGATCTTGATCGCTTGCTTATGGAAGAAACTGGGATCCCTGTGGTTATTGCCGATGATCCTTTGACCTGTGTTGCCCGTGGCGGTGGTAAAGCCTTCGACATGATAGACATGCATGGCGGCGACTTGTTTAGTTACGAATAAGTACAAGGCAACCCTCAGGTTGCCTTCTTCGTCATTATGGACACTATTTTTACCCGCGGCCCCTCACTCAACAATAGACTCGCTCTAGCGTTAGTGCTGTCTGCCATTCTCATTTTTGTAGACTTTAAACTCGATGGCTTTAAGTCTACACGGGTGTATTTGAATTCATTGGTTAGCCCTTTACAGTATTTGGCAAATTTGCCCAGTGTGCTACTTAGCGAAAGTGCTGACCGTCTGACCTCTCATCAAGAGTTGCTCGACGAAAACGAAGAGCTTGCGAGCGAAGTGTTGGTAATGCGAGAAAAGCTACAGCGATTTGATAGTTTAGTTGCAGAGAATAATCGCTTGCGTAACCTTCTTAACGTGCCAGTACGAGAAACCCTTAGAAGACAAGCCGCTGAACTTATGGCGGTGGATAAAAACCCTTTTAGTCAGCAAGTGTTGATTAACAAAGGCGCACTAGACGGAGTATACCTTTCCCAACCAGTCATTGATGACCAAGGTATTGTTGGGCAAGTCATGGAAGTGGGTACCACCAACAGTCGTGTGTTGTTGGTTGCCGATGTAACTCATGCTATTCCAGTGCGATCCTTGCGCAATGATATTCGTTTTATAGCCACGGGTAGTGGCTCTTTAACCGAAATGTATTTAGAACATGTACCCCATTCAGTCGATATTGAAGTGGGTGACGTGTTGGTATCTTCAGGGTTAGGCGAGGTGTTTCCTCAAGGCTATCCGGTAGCCACAGTAAAAAGCGTAACAAGGGATGAAAGTCGTCCATTTGCCCAAGTTTCGGTGACCCCCATGGCGAAGTTAGACAGGCTGAATCACCTATTGTTACTTTGGTTAGCGGGTGAAGGACAGGATGAAAGCCCTGATGCAAATGCCAGTGACGAGGAGTAATGCATGATCAGTAAACGTCATTACGTCATCATCTTATCGATACTCGCATCGCTGGTACTCCAGATTATGCCCCTTCCCATGCAGGTTGATTTGTATCGCCCCGATTGGATATTGGTTGTACTTGCATATTGGGCAATGGCGTTGCCCCATAGAGTCAATGTAGGCGTAGCATTTTTGTCTGGCTTAGCCATGGATATATTGCTGGGCACTACGTTAGGTATTCACAGTCTAGGATTGAGTATATCTATCTATATTTTGGCAGCGAACTACCAACGTTTGCGCAACTATTCGGTGTGGCAGCAAGCCATTATCATCGGTTTACTTTCATCTTTCTATCATCTGATAACCTTTTGGGTTCAGCATCTGCTTACCGACATCTACTTCCAAGTAGATTATTTACTACCAGTAGTCACTTCCATGGCTATTTGGCCTTGGGTGTTTTGGATGTTGCGTAAAATCAGACGACAGTTATCTATCAATTAAGTGCAGCTATGACTCGAACCGTAATTTTGGCGTCAGCGTCTCCTCGTCGAACAGCATTGCTTAACCAATTAGGCATAGCTCACAGCGTTGCTCCTGTTGATATCGACGAATCTAGGCTTGCAGACGAAACACCACTAGCCCAAGTGGCAAGATTGGCTAGAGAGAAAGCACAAGCAAGTGCTGCTAAAGTCGGGTTAACGGCCAGCACAGTAATTTTAGCATCGGATACGCTAATTTCTTTTAATGGCAAAAGTGTTGGTAAACCCATTGATAGAAATGATGCACACAGAATTCTTTCCATGTTGTCTGGCAACACCCATGAGGTACATACGTCTATTTGTGTTATGTCAACGCAAGGACAAAAGACGCAAGTAATTACTACGCAAGTAGAATTTGCCTCATTGACCCCAGCGCAAATTGACGCATACTGGGACACAGGGGAGCCAGTTGACAAAGCAGGAAGTTATGCCATTCAGGGAATTGGCGGTCAGTTCGTGGTTGCAATCAAGGGGAGTGCTAGTGCAGTAGTGGGTTTACCCCTGTTTGAGACCCGAGAATTACTAAACGAGATTGGAGTTACATCGTGAGTGCAGAGCTACTAATTAATGTTACCCCATCGGAGTCTAGGGTTGCGCTAATAGAAAACGGAATTCTGCAAGAAATCCACGTAGAGCGTCATACCAAACGAGGGTTGGTGGGCAATATCTATCGCGGAAAAGTAAGCAGAGTGTTACCTGGAATGCAGGCGGCGTTTGTTGATATTGGTTTAGAGAAGGCCGCGTTTCTTCACGCCTCGGATATTGTTATACATAATGAAGTGGTAGACGATGTCTCGGCAAGTCATATTCAAAAACAAGACATTCGCGAGTTGGTTCGCGATGGCCAAGACATTGTTGTGCAAGTGGTAAAAGATCCTATCGGTACCAAAGGTGCAAGGCTAACCACAGACATTACTATCCCCAGCCGGTATCTTGTCTTTATGCCCAGTGTTACTCACGTTGGTGTGTCTCAGCGTATTGAAGAAGAGACTGAACGGGAGCGCTTGAAAGAGCTCGTTCAAGAATTTTGCGATGAGAATGGCGGGTTTATCCTGAGAACCGCTGCGGAAGGTGTGGGTAAAGCCGAATTACAGCAAGACGCCGCGTTTCTTCGCAGACTATGGGATAAAATCCAATCTCGCATGAAAAAGCGCAAATCTAATGTGTTGTACGAAGATTTACCGCTGGCCCGTCGTGTACTCAGAGACTTTGTAGGGACAGAGCTTGACCGCATCCGCATAGATTCAAATTTGTCTTTTCAAGAGCTGTTTCAATTTACCAAAGAGTACGTGCCTGAAATGAACGGCAAGTTAGAGTACTACAAAGGTGAACGCCCAATTTTCGATCTTTATGACGTAGAAAACGAAGCACAGCGCGCTTTAGAGCGCAGAGTTGAGTTAAAGTCTGGCGGCTATTTGATCATTGACCAAACAGAAGCAATGACAACCATTGATATCAACACTGGAGCTTTTGTTGGTCATAGGAATCTGGAAGAAACCATCTTCAACACCAACACTGAAGCAACTCAAGCCATAGCCAGACAGCTGCGCCTAAGAAACCTCGGCGGAATGATTCTTATCGATTTTATCGATATGATTGAACCAGACCATAAAAGACGGGTCTTACATAGTCTAGAGGTGGCGACAAGTAAGGATAGGGCAAAAATCAACATTCACGGATTTACCGCGCTTGGCTTAATTGAAATGACAAGAAAGCGGACCCGTGAAAGTATTGAACACATTTTGTGTGGTGAGTGCCCTGTGTGTAAGGGGCGCGGAACGGTAAAAACTGTCGAGACCATTTGTTTCGAGATCACCCGCGAAATTGTTAGAGTTAACCGCGCCTACGATGCAGATATGTTCGTAGTGTATGCGGCACCCAAAGTAGCAGACGCGCTCATGGGAGAGGAATCTCACATGTTAGCTGAACTTGAAATCTTCGTATCGAAGCAAATCAAAGTGCAAACAGAGCCCTTGTACAATCAGGATAAGTACGACGTCGTGATGATGTAACGAGTTTATTATCAAAAGGCAACGTGTGATTAATTTTTCTTCGGTCATAGCCTATACGGTCAAAAAGCTGTGGCTCTTTCTTGCGATATTGCTAGTACTGTTTGCGCTTGCACTCAGTGCTATGCGCTACGCATTGCCTCATTTAGAACACAAAAAACACCTCATTGAAGATTTGGTCAATGAACAGTACGGCGTTAACCTGAGCATTGAAAGTGTTCATGCAGTGTGGTTGCGCTCTGGGCCAAGTATTGTGCTCAATGGTGTCACCCTCGATAAAGACATTGCATCTCCTGTGGCTCTGGATGTGAGTCAGGTATACGTGGAAATTGACTTTTGGCAGTCCATTTCTCAACGAATGATATCGTCAAACCGGTTCGAGCTTCGCGGCGTTAATGTTGATATTGATATTCAGCGTATTGGTGCGAGAGATAATGACTTTCCCGTGCTTGAGGCGCTTAGAAACCTATTCCTCAATCAGCTTCAAAGCTTTTCACTACGTGATGGCGTGGTGAGTTTGTCCCATCAGAGCGAACAACACGTTTATGAAGTAGAGCACTTGTCGTGGCAAAACCGTGGTGATCGCCACCAAGGTTCTGGAAGCGCTAGATTAAAAGGTGTTTCGGCGAATACGGCTTCGTTTATCGTTGACCTCACGGAAACCGAAGAGAGTATTGGTGGTGTTATTTACGCAAAAGCGGAAGCGCTAGATATATCACCTTGGGTCAGCGACTTGCTCAAAACAAAGCGACCCTTAAAACAGAGCCAAGCTAATCTAGAACTATGGGCGAATATCGATTCTGGCACTATTAGTGGAATTACCGGCCAGTTTTCAGACAGTACGTTAGAGTGGGGAAGTGAAGAGAATATCTTGTTCACCGCAATTCGCGGCGGTGATTTTCAACTGCTACCTCATCAAGATGGATGGAATATACGGGTAGACCAGTTGGTACTGGATTCTAACAACGAAACCCTTGTTACCGACATTGTTGGTCAATGGTATAACCATGGTGAACTGGTGCTCAACACGGTTAAACCCATCCAACTTAACCCTTTTCTTATGGTGTTACCTCTTGTGATGAGTGAAGCTGGAGAACAGGAGTTTAGAGCGCTTAACCCCAAAGGCGAATTAGCCACTCTACAAATTCAAATACGTGACAGAGGTGTGGCGCTTGCTGCAAAAGTCATTGACTTGTCTTGGTCGCAAACTGAACGTATACCTGGGATGACTTCGTTAGATGCCGATGTGTTTTGGTACAAAAATAGCGGTGCCGTACATCTTCATTCTGCTCAAAGCGAGCTACTATCAGACAGAATATTAAAACAAAATCTGGCATTAGATGCGCTTAATGCCAGTATTTTCGTATACCCACAAGCCAGTAATGACGGCAAAGAGTGGCAGCTAGCCATTAACGATGTAATGATTGAATCAGACATTGTTGATTTGTCTGCTGAGGGGTTGGTTAACCTCACTTCTGGAGAAGTTACAAGTTTACTTGATATAGCGCCGATGCCGCTGAATACGGTCAGCCAGTTGTTCCCCAACAAGTACATGGGGAAAAATACCAATGCTTTTCTTACCAGAGCCTTTACTGGGGCAGGTGACGTAACCCGCGCAACTGTGCTGTGGAAGGGTAAGGCAGGTGACTGGCCATTTGAAAATAACCAAGGTATTTTCCAAGCATATGTCGATGTGGAAAAAGGCGACTTTATATTCTCATCTAAGTGGCCAGCTTTATCAGAGCTTGATTTGTCGCTGCGTTTTGAAAACAACGACCTTATCATGGAAAGCGACGCTGCACAGCTTAACGATATAGCGCTTAAAGATATTGTGGCGGTTATTCCCGGTATGCGGCCAAATTCAACACTGACTATTAACGCATCGAGTGACGGTACTGGCGAGCAGTTGGCTGCACTCATGGCTGAATCTAGTCTATCGAATTCATTAGGGCGTGTTCTCAATAAAGACGTATTAATATCTGGCCCTGTAGCTGCCGACCTTCAGTTGGATATTCCATTACACACCCGTAAAGTCGTTGCATCGGGTCGCGCTCGTCTCGACAACACGCCCATTTATATCGCCAGCACAAAGATGACCTTCGAGCAGGTATCTGGTGAAATTGACTTCATCAACGGCAACATTACTGCGAATAACTTATCGGCTAACTTGCTTTCTCAACCTGTTAGTTTGTCGTTTACCGGAGAGCAACAAGACACCTATGGATTAACCATTGACATGCAAGGTCGCTGGGACGTTACACCACTGGCGAGTTACGTTTCTGATGAATTTGCTCAATATCTCACAGGAGAATCGAATTGGCAGCTAGACTTAGCGCTTTCACTGGGCAAACAAGCATACGAATACCAAGCCGTATTACAGGCTAACTTAACAGACGTGGAAAGCACTCTTCCTCAACCGTTTTCCTCGTCATTGTCACAAGATCTCCCTTTGATAATAACAAGCAAGGGGGTCAATGATGGCTCACATGTCAATGTGGCTCTTGGTGAATCAGTGACGTTTGAAGGAACCCTGCCTCATAGCACAATGCAGTTTACTCAATCATTACTATCCATTGGGGAAGACAGCATCACCCATACGGGCGACGGCTTCAATATTGTTGCACAGCTTGAAAGTGCTGACGTCACCCAATGGTTTGACGCCATTGGTTCGTTTACCCGCGCTGAAACCAATAAGTCTGGCGAGGGAAAGAGGCTGTCTTTATTTGGCTTGCCAACACATATCGCGGCAAGTACCGAACAATTGTCATTGGGCAGTTACTCGCTTCACAATGTGGATTTGGAGGCTGAATACGCCTTTGGTGATTGGTTACTTGATATTGTTGCCGAAGATGCCCGTGGCTCAATTCTATTCAATCGGGATTTGTACGAGCAGGGCGTTAAGATAGATATCGACTATTTGAGTCTCAATAAATCGCCAGAGCTCAGTGCCATTACGACAGGCAACGAAGACACTGCTGGGCTTAATCCAACAAAGCTACCTCCTTTGTCTTTGTACTGTCGCCAGTGTGAAGTGTTTGATGTTGAACTGGGAGAAGTCACATTAGATGTGGCTCGCGCAGATCAAGGTATGGTGATTCGCCAGTTGCGAACTCTGTCTGATGAATTAGAGGTTAATGCTACAGGTGAGTGGAGCATTGTGGGTGGGCAGGCTTCTACTCAGCTGATAGGCACTCTGGTTTCTCCTGATGTAGGGCAAATGCTTAAACAGTTTGGCGTGACATCGGGTATCAAAGACTCTCAAGCTGACCTGAACTTTGATCTGTCTTGGGAAAGATCGCCCATGGCATTTTCATTAGCCAAGCTTAACGGTGACATTGAGTGGGGATTAAGCGATGGTTACCTCACTGAACTTAGCGACAAGGGCTCACGTATATTTACCTTGTTCAGTCTAAACTCCATTGTTCGCAAGTTGAGTTTGGATTTTAGAGACGTATTTGCCAAAGGCTTTTTCTATGACAGCATGTCTGGAACCCTAAATATTTCAGATGGCGTAGCCTACACTGGTGATACAGAAATTGATGGCGGCGCAGGTGATATTGAAATTATGGGCTCTACAGTGCTGGCTGATGGGTCGTTAAACTACGACGTGTCATTTACCCCCAACGTAACGGGTAATTTGCCTGTGTTAGTGTATTTTTTGGCCACGCCGCCAACTGCACTCGCAGCTTTGGCTCTCGACCAAATGTTGACTTCAGCTAAGGTCATTTCGAATGTGAACTATAAAGTTACGGGCACCATAAGTGAGCCTGTGTTTGAAGAAGTGGGGCGCGACAGCAAGGATATCAGTCTTCCCGCACAAAATAATACCGCTCCCCCGCAAGAGAGCACTGAGCGCCCACTTACTGAAGAAGACCTTCAGCGGGTTAACATGGAGGTGGTCGATGGTTAATTTAGTTGCCGTACAAATGACGTCAACTCCCAATGTTGAAGAAAACCTACACTTTGTTGAAGCTTCTTTGGCGAACACCAATATTGCTCCGAACAGTGTGGTTGTTCTACCTGAGTGCTTTGCCTGTTTTGGTACTAAAGACATCAATGTGTTGAAACATGCAGAAGTGCAGGGCTCAGGACTCATTCAAGAGCGTTTGGCTACATTGGCCAAGTTGCATCAGTGCTACATAGTATCTGGAACTTTTCCAGAACAAGTACTGAATGAAGATAAGTTTTCTGCGGCGTGTTATTTGTTCGGACCCACCGGAGAGGTACTTGCCGATTATCGTAAAATTCACTTATTTGATGTTTCGGTAGACGATGCCACTGGCAGCTATAAAGAATCCAACTGTACCAAGGCGGGAAGCGAAGTTGTTACAGTAAAAACAGACGTTGGTGTGATTGGTTTAGCTGTGTGTTACGACGTTCGGTTTCCCGGGCTTTTCCAAGCCATGGGCGATATTGATATTTTGGTGCTACCCGCTGCATTCACTCAGAAAACCGGTGAGGCACACTGGCACACGCTTATTCAAGCCAGAGCCGTAGAGAAACAATGTTTTGTAGTGGCCGCCAATCAGACTGGCGTTCACGTTAATAATCGTGAAACGTACGGTCACAGCATGATAGTGTCGCCGTGGGGCGAAGTTTTAGCACAACAAGAGAAACTTCCCGGCTGCATTCAGGTACAATGCGAGCTAGAGTTACGGGAAAAGCTAAAACGCAATATGCCCATAGCGAAACATAATCGATTCAGGAGTCACTTTGTCTAATTCAGTTGAAGGCCGTTTATTGGCCGATTCCGATCTGGATATCGCGTTTTTAGAAAATGCACTTGGTCAGATCCACACGCACACTACTGACTATGCCGACCTTTATTTTCAATCAAGTCAGCATGAAAGCTGGGTGTTAGAAGACGGTATTATTAAAGAAGGCAGCTACAACATCGAGCGCGGTGTTGGTGTTCGTGCGATAAGTGGCGAGAAGACGGGTTTTGCTTATTCAGACGAGATCAGCCGAGATGCTATCACCAAAGCATGCGGCGCTGCACGAAGTATTGCGCCTGCGGGTGGTACTCATAAGGTGGCATCGCTAGGACAACACAGTGTGACCCCTCGCTACAGTGAAGACAATCCCATTTTAGCCATGAAAGACGCTGAAAAAATTGCCTTACTAAAGTCTGTAGATGCTTACATTCGTCAGCAAGACACAGACGTGAGTCAAGTGGTAGTTAGCTTAAGTGGTGTGTACGAGGAAGTACTTGTTGCAGGAAGTGACGGTACCTTAGCCACAGATATTCGTCCTTTGGTGCGTTTAAACTGTTCAGTGTTGCTTGAAAAAGGCGACCGCCGTGAGCGTGGAAGCGCTGGTGCAGGTGGACGTTACGCTTATAGCTTTTTTAGTCGTGAAGGCGACAAATTGTTTTATGAGCAGCTTGCAGATGAAGCCTTACACATGGCTCGGGTAAACATGCAAGCGGTAGCTTCACCGGCAGGTGCAATGCCAGTGGTATTGGGTAATGGCTGGCCTGGCGTGTTGTTACATGAAGCGGTAGGACATGGTTTAGAAGGCGATTTTAACCGCAAAGGCGCTTCAACGTTTAGTGGTCGCATTGGCCAACAGGTAGCAGCAAAAGGCGTGACTGTGGTAGATGATGGCACTATGTCTGATCGCCGTGGTTCGTTAACCGTCGATGATGAAGGTACACCGAGCCAATACAATGTATTAATTGAAGACGGTATTCTCAAAGGCTACATGCAAGATAAACACAACGCCAAATTGATGGGTGTCGCACCTACTGGCAATGGTCGTCGTGAGTCTTATGCACATCTACCCATGCCTCGTATGACTAACACTTATATGTTAGCTGGCGAGTACGACCCCAAAGAAATTATCGCGTCTATCGATAAGGGAATCTATGCCCCTAACTTTGCAGGTGGTCAGGTAGATATTACGTCGGGCAAATTTGTGTTCTCTAGTGCAGAAGCTTATTTGATTGAGAATGGGGAAATAACGGCACCTGTTAAAGGCGCTACCCTCATTGGCAATGGCCCTGAAGTAATGCAAAAAATATCAATGATCGGCAACGACCTTGCCCTTGATAGAGGCGTAGGTGTTTGCGGTAAAGACGGTCAAAGTGTACCGGTAGGCGTTGGTCAACCTACACTTAAAATCGATGAGCTTACTGTGGGCGGTACGGCCTAGTGCAAGGTTTTACTTAATAGATACTAAAAAGGCGATGTATTTGCTACATCGCCTTTTTTTATGCCTGTGGCATGATTGATTTTAAATACTGAAACAACTCTCTGAACGCTTTCGGAGGGCCATTCTTCTCCCGCTCTTTCTTGATTTGACGATAGAACTGGCGCAGTTTTTGTCGGTCGAGTTCTTCGTGTTTTTCCAGTAACGCCTGAATAGCTGTATCACCCTGTTCAATAATCGCATCTCGCGCTTTTTCGATGGCGTGAAACGCCGCATTACTCGCTTGATGTTGGTGGGTGAGTTTTGCTAACCCAGCCTGAATGTCGGTGACATCACGCTGGCGAAGCAGTTTACCAATAAACTGCAATTGACGACGAAAGCCGTCTTTTTTACGACTTAACCCTGCCGCCAACTCAACAGCCTCTTGAAGCTCATCGTCCATGGCAATTGTTGCTCGATGGGCAGCGGTAAGGTTGACTAAGGTTTCGCCTAATTTATGTAATTCTTTTGACTGACGTTTAAGTTCAGACTTACTAACAAATTCATTCTCTTCTTCGAAGCCATTTTCTTCGAAGGAATTCGGATCGTGATTGCTCATTTCAAACCCATAAGTGTTACACTTTAGCTAAATTGTAACTATCACAGCCGAATTTAGACAGCGAAAACTTACTATGCAGATAGAGCAGCAGTTATCCGATGTACAGAATGTTGTAGATGACGTTCTAAAACTCGCGATCAAAAAGGGCGCAACCCAAGCCGAAGCCAGTATGTCAAAGGTACAAGGCATCGCCGTTTCTTCTCGAATGAAAGACGTTGAAAACGTTGAATTTACCAACGATGGTGGCCTAGGCATTAGCGTTTATGTGGGTAAGCGAAAAGGTAGCGCGTCAACGGCAGACCTAAGCCCAGAAGCGTTGACTTTAGCAGTAGAAAAAGCCGTAGATATTGCAAAGTACACCAGTGAAGATCCATGTACTGGGCTGGCCGACAAAGCGCTTATTGCCACTGAGTTCCCAGATTTAGATTTGTATCACCCTGAGGTACTCGATACGCAAAAAGGTATTGAGTTGGCTATTGAGGCAGAGTCAGCGGCGTTAGCCTATGACAAACGCATTACTAATTCTGACGGCGCGTCGTACAACGCTAATTTGGGTATGCGAGTATACGGTAACACTCATGGCATCAATGCTGGCTATCCTAGCAGTCGTTATAGCTTGAGCTGTATGGTTATTGGTGCTGAAGGCGAAGACATGCAGAGAGACTACGCCTATACGGTAAACCGCAAAGCTAACTTGCTGAAAAGTGCAGCTTTAGTGGGTGAAGAAGCGGCACAAGCCACCGTCGAGCGTTTGGGCGCAAGAAAAATAAACACCGCCACAGTGCCTGTTATATTGAACAAAGACATCGCCTCAAGCTTATTTGGTCATTACGTAGGCGCAATTAGTGGTGGTAGCTTGTACCGCCGTTCAAGTTTCCTTCTCGACAAATTGGGTACTCAAGTTTTTCCTGAATGGTTGAATATTCAAGAACGCCCATTCATAAAGGCGGGATTAGCCAGTTCAAGCTTCGACAACGAAGGCGTAGCTACACGAGATATGACGATTGTTGAAGCGGGTAAGTTATCGACTTATTTGTACACCACTTACTCGGGCCGTAAGTTAAACGAAAAGTCTACTGGTCATGCAGGCGGTATTCACAATTGGCTAGTAAACGATACGGGTCACAGTGACAAAGACTTACTCAAAGAAATGGGCACTGGACTTCTTGTTACCGAGCTTATGGGGCAGGGTGTCAACATTGTGACTGGTGATTACTCTCGTGGTGCTGCTGGGTTTTGGGTAGAAAACGGTGAAATTCAGTATCCAGTTCACGAAATCACCATTGCGGGTAACTTAGCCGATATGTTTGCGGGCATAGCAGCCATTGGTAATGAGCGTGATGTTCGAGGCAGCGTGCAAACAGGCTCCATTTTGCTTAACGAAATGAAGATTGCTGGTAGTTAAGAGCAGCTAAAATGGACATAGCACAAGTCGGTGAAGAAATACTCGCTACACCCGCGACACCTGTTGAAGCTGGATATTTCAGTAGTCTAGAGTTAACACAGTTTTGTGATGCGCTTTTGGAAACCATGTTACGTGCCGAAGGTATAGGTATTGCCGCGCCTCAGGTATTTGATCCTCGAGCAATTATGTATGTGGCATCACGGCCCAATGCTCGTTATCCCGATGCGCCTGAAATGTCCCCCTTGCTGTTAATCAACCCTACCATTGTTGCACAAAGTGAACAGCTTACTAAAGACTGGGAAGGTTGCTTATCTGTGCCCGGGTTAAGAGGCAAAGTGTCAAGGCCCGTTTGGGCTGATGTTAGCTATCAAGACATAACTGGAAGCCGACATGAAATTAAACTTGAAGGCTTTGTTGCGCGGGTATTCTTACATGAATATGACCACTTGATTGGTAAAACATGGCTAGATCATATTGAAAGTGCAAGTGACATTATGGCAAACGATGTTTGGATGAAAAAGTTCGGTCACTCAGCAAACAAGCAGTGATCTATTTATCGGTATCTAAGGTTTCAAGTCGGTAGTCTGTAGGCGATATACCGGCTGATTTTTTAAATCGTTTGGAAAAGGTAAATACGCTGGTATAGCCCACATAGTGAGCAATATGTGCTATTGGCCATTGGGTGTTTTCAAGTAGGTTTTTGGCCCTTGTCATTCGCAAATGTATCACTTGCTGAATGGGGCTTCTGCCATATTTTTCTAAGCATAACCGGTGAAGATGTGGCGCAGAGTAGTGTGCCCGCTTTGCCATGATATCTACTGTCCAATCAAACTGTAGCTGCTTTTCCACTTCACTGAATAACACATCAATGCGCGCTTGTTGCACGTTTGCTTCTTGTGACACCACTCGGCGGAGGTGGTGCTGAATTATTGGCATTAACCCTTCCCGCCTATGACCATCTTCTTCTAAATAAAGCAACTCCATAGCAAGGTGTACGCTCGCTAAATCAACATTACTCTTTAACTGAGCAGTAGTTGTTCGTAAGTGCTGCCATCTGGGGCTGTTAGTTAGATTGAGCCAAATGATATCCCAATGCTCAGCTGCAATTTGCACTTCAAAGCTTTGGTCAGCGGGAAGTAACACCAAACTGTGTTTTGGTAGTGCAAGTTTCCCTTGTGGTGTAAACACGCATCCTTCGCCAGACAGAGTATAAAATACGGTATGGTTTGGCGGTGTGACCCTAGCGACTTGATAAGTTCCAGATAAATTAGAACATCCCGCCAGTTCAATATCTAATGCTTTAATTTCAGGCGTATTTGTGCTGTCTATAAAGCGTTCATGGCAGTGCGGGCCAATATTAACTATGTCTCTAAATTCGCGATTTAACACTATATGATAGTTTTGGATAAATAAAAGAGAGTGTTAAGCATAAGTGAATTTACTGTAATTGGCTATATTTGCGGTTATCAACCGCCCTTAAAAGAGGTTAGAAAGTATGGCGAGTGTAGGTCAAATCGTTGCGCAAAAAGATTGGCAGAACCCTGTGGTTTTTCAAAAAAATCGCGTGTCTGGTCATAGCCCACTTAATGGATTTTCATCGGTAAAAGATGCAATAAAAGGTCAAGGAGCAGGTAAGCAAAGCCTTAACGGAGAATGGGACTTCAAACTATTTCCACGCCCTGAGGCTGTGCCCGAATCTTTTGTTCACGCTGAACTGTCTGACCACGAGCAAAACTCATGGGCACCTATTGCCGTACCTTCCAACTGGCAGCTCCAAGGCTACGACAAGCCGATTTATTGCAATGTTAGATATCCATTCCCGGTAAACCCTCCTTTTGTACCTGATGACAACCCTACAGGGTGTTATCGAAGCCAGTTCACGGTTGGCAATGACCAGTTAAGTAAACGTAATCACATTGTGTTTGAAGGGGTTAATAGCGCTTTTCACCTCTGGTGTAATGGTGAATACATTGGTTATTCACAAGACAGCCGTTTACCTGCTGAGTTTGATTTGTCTGCGGTACTTGTTGCCGGTGTAAACACCTTGGCAGTAATGGTGATTCGTTGGTCTGACGGAAGCTACCTTGAAGACCAGGACATGTGGTGGCTCAGCGGAATTTTTCGTGATGTGACTTTAGTCAGTAAACCAAAAAACCACATTGCAGATGTGTTCGCTACACCTGATCTTGATGCCTGTTATCGCGACGGATCACTTGCTATTCGAACCCGTATAGTGGCACCAGCCAGTTACAGTGTTTGTGCCCAGCTTTTCACCTTGTGTGGTGAGCCGGTAACCCCTGTACTTGTTACGGGAACAAACAACCAGCGAATTGATGAAAAAGGCGGCTGGGATGATGTGGTCTTCCAAAAGCTATCGGTAGAAAGTCCACTGCACTGGACCGCTGAAACACCAAACCTGTATCGCTTAGTGGTAACACTCATTAACGAAGCTGGAGATGCCGTAGATGTTGAAGGGTACGACATTGGCTTTAGAAAAGTCGAAATGTTACAAGGCCAGTTATGCGTAAATGGTAAGCCTATTCTTATTCGCGGTGTGAATCGTCACGAGCACCATGAGTCTAAAGGTCATGCGGTGACTGAACAGGACATGATTGAAGACATTAAGCTACTTAAGCAAAACAACTTCAATGCAGTGCGCACTGCCCATTACCCCAACCATCCTCGTTGGTATGAGCTATGTGACCATTATGGTTTGTATTTGGTTGACGAAGCCAATATTGAAACCCATGGA
>JALUXV010000437.1 GCA_027013165.1 Alteromonadaceae bacterium | reverse complement strand
TAGAGTAGAAATAGTTGCAAGCTACTCTATGACCACATACACACATATATACAAGCAGCGTCACTGAATCATTAGGGTGGGAGCAATGTCACGCAACTACCATGTCATGTATACTAACCATATAGTGTAGAAATAGCTGCAAGCTACTATATGACCACACATATATGAGCAGCATCACTGAATCATTAGGGCTGAAGCAATGTCACGCCACCGTCATGTCATGTATCCTAACCATATAGTGTAGAAATAGTTGCAAGCTACTATATGACCACATACACATATATATACAAGCAGCGTCACTGAATCATTAGGGTTGCAGCAATGTCACGCCACCGCCATGTTCTGTATCATAACCATATAGTGTAGAAATAGTTGCAAGCTACTATATGACCACACACATATATGAGCAGCATCACTGAATCGTTAGGATGGCAGCAATGTCATACCACCGCCATGTCATGTATGCTAACCATATACTGTAGAAATAGCTGCAAGTTAATATATGACCACATACACACATATATATATGAGCAGCATCACGGAGTCATTAGGGTTGCAGCAATGTCACGCCACCGTCACGTCATGTATCCTAACCAAATAGTATAGAAATAGTTGCAAACTACTATATGACCACACACATATATGATCAGCATCACTGACTCATTACGATGGCAGCAATGTCATACCACCACCATGTCATGTATCCTAACCATATAGTGTAGAAATAGTTGCAAGCTACTATATGACCACATACACACATATATACAAGCAGCGTCACTGAATCATTAGGGTGGGAGCAATGTCACGCAACTGCCATGTCATGCATTCTAACCATATAGTGTAGAAATAGCTTCAAGTTACTATATGACCACACACACATATATATCAGCAGCATCACTGAATCATTAGGTTGGCAGCAATGTCATGTCACCGTCATGTCATGTATCCTAACCATATACAGTAGATGCCCTCTATATCGATCTCCTCGGGACCTTGCCGAATAGTTCGATATAGCCAAATTTCGATATAGGAAAAGTTCAGGTGTCGAGTAACAATTACTGACTGCAGATGCGGCACTCATGTTCTAACTGCACGAGATGCTGTATGATGCGGCATTGCAAATAGACAGCGTGTATCAAAGGATCGGCAGATGAAAGCATTGTTGCTAACTTGGTCAAAGGCTTGTAAGAGTTAAGTAACTGTGTACAATGCTTTTAAGCACACAATGTGACGTTGAAATTTTTATTAAATGAGCATATTTGTACAGGTGACACCACATATCATTTACATATGTCAGAATCACATCATTTGTCAAGCTGAGATTACATATGAGAGAAGAAATCATCAAGCTTCCTCTGCTTCATAGCACAGGCACTCTTTGTGGTCATATGCTGTAGGGAAGCTAGGTGCTTCAGGAATGGCTCAGGGTTCCTCTGCTGTATAAAATAGAACCGGCACTTCTCCAAACCATTTAACCAGCCTCTGTTATTAACTCTAACAAGCCTTTGATCAAGTTAAAACACTGCCCACATCACTTGACAGGCCAAGCAATTGCAATCGATCATACTCGCCACTGCGTTCGACTTTGT
>JALUXV010000436.1 GCA_027013165.1 Alteromonadaceae bacterium | reverse complement strand
AGTAGACCTTACTGAAAACGCGCATATCGAACGGGAACTCATGCTCATTAAAGTAGCAACTCGTTCTGAGTCGGTGCGTGCGGAAGTGAAGCGTAACAGCGACATTTTCCGTGGTTGTATTTTGGACGTGACGGCGTCTAACTACACCATTGAAATTACCGGTACATCAGACAAATTAGATGCGTTTGCGGCAACCATGGCACAATGTGCCGAGATCATCGAATCTTCACGTACCGGTGTTTGTGGCTTAGCTCGTGGTGAGCGAGCACTTCGCCCATAGTGTGAAACACAATGTACTTTTTACCACGCGCCGCCCCCCTCTATGGGGGAGCGGTTGCTGCGTCTCTGCCGCAGACGGTGGTAAAAATTGCCTTTTGTTATCACTAACACCCTCTAGTTTCCGCCGTAGTAGGCTTCAACACGCAGTGCGACACCAAAACTTGGTTTGAAGTCTTCATCTCTAAGAAACAGCACAAAAGGCTCTACGTCAAAGTAGAGCCAGTCTCTCAGCGGGTTGGTTCGCCATCGAGCACCGGTATATACCTCTTGTACTCTGTAGTTAGGTTCACTAACGCCTTCGGTAAGCACGTTGTATATCATGGCTTGTTTGCTAGATAGCGGAACAAAATACTGATACTCATGTCGCCAGCGCCAATCGTTAGATTCGTCTCTATAGTAAAAACGAGTATTAAACCTCGACACTCTACCATTGTCATTATTGCGTTGAAAAATAGCGCCGATTTCTGCGCCTAAACGGTCTCGGGTGTAGTAGTAAAGTTCACTGTCGTACATAAACGACCAATGATCATTAATGACTTTGTTGTTTCTGTAGCGAGCCTTAATGTAAAACTGATCTCGTCTACCAGCACCAACGCGAAAGGCAAAGTTTGAATCATCTAACGGTCGATAGCGCAATGATACAGTGGCTCTGTCACCCTGCTCGAACACCGGCGGGCGGGCTACTTTTACCGCGTCGTTAATGGCTTCGTCTTCATTGTCGCTCAATAGTAAATCCACTCTATCCTTGAGGGCGGGTAAGGTAACTCGCACACGAAATCTCACGTCGGTTTGAGAGTAGTCGCGAGTTCTTGGTTCCCAACTAAAGGTTATACGACCTTCCGCGCGAGCGTCTTCATTGTCGTCTTGGTCATCAGCGAACATGTTGTCCAGAGTATTTGCAGTAGCATCCATCGAAGTGGTGAGGCGAGCCTGCCATTCGTCGAACCACTGTCTAGGGGAGGCGTCTTGCTGGTCTGTGGAATTTTCGCTACTCGTCTCAGCGGCAGAGAGCGCGTAATTTGATACCATCAAAAAACACCCAATGATTACTGCTTTCGAAATTCTTAACATACCGCTCCTGCGTAACTGACCTCACAATGTCAATGTGTGACTATTCACTACTGAGGATGGTCTGTGTAAGCAAAAAGGTCAATGCAATCTTTTCGGCTAAAGCGCGACAAAAAACGCAATGCTATGTGTCAATACCGTGAAAATTACGCCAGTCAACTCAGTTCCGCTTCCCATCAAAACAGTGATTATTTATAGTGGCAAATATTCACGTGAAAGCTAGTGCTTGCAATGGCATACTGTGGTTAAAGAAGTCTTAGGGAGTTTGCTATGGGTAATATGGGTATTTGGCAACTAGTCATTATTCTAGTTATTGTGGTTTTGTTATTTGGTACCAAGCGATTAAAAGGTATTGGTAGTGATTTGGGTGGAGCAATCAAGGGCTTCAAAAAAGCAGTCACTGATGAAGAGAAAGACGCTGACTTTACGTCGCAAAAAAAAGTAGAAAATACCAATGACAGTAGTGCAACTGCGTCGGCGCCTCAAAGTGAAGTGAAAGATAAGTCTTAATGTTTGATATCGGTTTTTGGGAAATCCTTGTAATTAGTGTGCTAGCACTGCTTATACTTGGGCCTGAGCGTCTGCCCGGTGCTATCCGCTCTACTATGAAAACCGTAAGAGGTGTTAGAAATGTTGCCTCAGGGTTCAAACAAGAGGTCGAGCATCAACTACGTGTGCACGAGCTTCATGAAAACTTGAAAAAAGCTGAGCAACAGGGTCTAAACAACTTGTCACCTGAACTCGAAAAAAGCGTGGACGAGCTTAAAAAAGCCGCGGAATCAGTTCAAGAACCCTATAAAAAACAATAAATGTCAGATACTAATACACTTATTTCTCACTTAGTTGAGCTACGAAGTCGAGTGCTCAAAGCATTGCTGAGTGTCTTTGTCGTGTTCGCTTGTTTGGCGTATTTTTCTCAGGACTTGTACCAGCTATTGGCAATGCCATTGCTACAGGCACTGCCTGAGAATGCAACCATGATTGCCACAGATGTAGCATCGCCGTTTTTTGCACCCTTCAAGCTGACATTGGTGTTGTCTTTCTTTGTAGCGATACCTTACGTACTTTACCAAGTGTGGGGGTTTGTTGCGCCAGGACTCTATCGCAACGAAAAGAAACTGGTGGCACCCTTGTTGTTATCCAGTACCTTATTGTTCTATCTGGGAATAGCGTTTGCCTACTTTGTCGTATTCCCTGTGGTGTTCGCATTTTTCTCTAGTGTAGCGCCTGAAGGCGTCACCATGAGCACAGATATTTCCAGTTACCTCAATTTTGTATTGAAACTGTTTTTTGCTTTTGGTGTCTCATTTGAGATTCCCATTGCAATCGTTCTGCTTTGTTGGACCGGCGTTACTGATGCCGCGTCGCTAAGAGAAAAGCGCCCCTACGTATTTGTAGGCGCTTTTGTAGTGGGTATGTTGCTTACACCGCCCGATGTAATATCTCAGACATTATTAGCTATTCCAATGTGGCTGCTGTTCGAGATAGGGATCATTGTTGGCAGTGTATATGCGGGCAGAAATAAGCAGGAAGATACTCCTGATGAGCCGGCTAACTCTTAACTCACTGTAAATTAATAAAAAAGGTATAAGAATGAAGTTTTCAGTTTTGCGCGCAGTACTTGGCGTAGTTTCACTGACCGTAGCAAGTCACGCTTGGGCCGAAACCATTGGTGATGCACTATCAAAATGTAGCGCAACGGAAAATAGTCTCCAGCGTCTAGTATGCTACGACCGCGTTGTTAAAGATATGAACCAGTATGAAGGGTTAGATATTGAAGCTGCAAGAACCTTATCTGCGCCTTCGGTAACCATGCAACGGCCCATGCCACCGCAAGCAAACCCTGCACCTAGACCTCCAGTAGCAGCCACTACAAGTGAGGGAGAGTTTGGGTTGGAGCACCAACGGGATACTCAAGAAGAACTTGATGAACTGACAAGTGTTATCTCAGAGCTTAGAGAGAACCCTTATGGAAAGTTAATCGTTACTTTGAGTAATGGTCACGTATGGCAACAAACGGATGACGCTAGACTAAGCTTAGAAGAAGGGATGGAAGTCAAACTCAAACGTGGCTTTTTAAGTGCATTTTTCCTGTCAAGAGAAGGCATTAGCACACGTATTAGAGTAAAACGCATTAAGTAATATGGCTTGGTTTGACGCTGGTATTAATCTACTCGACCCTAGATTCGAGCAAGAAGCTGTCATAGAAAGGGCGTTAAATGCTGGCGTCAACAAGTTGTGTGTTATTACCACTAACCCAAGTGAATGGGATAACGCCCAGTCACTTTACCAAAGATATCCAGACAATCTTTGCTACACTTTGGGAGTTCATCCACATTACGCTAAAGATGTCGGTAGCGGTGATTTGTCTAAGCTGCGGGAAATAGCTCATGCAGAAGGCGTTGTTGCTATTGGAGAGTGTGGACTAGATTTCAACCGAAATTTTTCACCTCAAGAGGTTCAGGTCGACGTATTTCGACAACAGCTGAGCATTGCTAATGAGGTAAAGCTGCCTGTGTATCTTCACGAGCGTGATGCGTTTGAACAACAGTCTCAGTGTTTGTCAGAGATTCCACCTCAATTCGGTGGTATTGCTCATTGCTTTACGGGAACCAAAGAGCAACTGAATCACTATGTGAATCAAGGCTTGTATGTGGGCATCACAGGTTGGCTGTGTGACGAAAAACGGGGTGAATCGTTGAGAGATGCCATAGGATCATTACCGTTAGAGCGCTTGATGTTGGAAACCGATGGCCCCTATTTGTTTCCAAAAACATTGCGCCCTCGAAAAAGGAATAACGAGCCTTGCAACATACCTCACATTGGAGAAAACGTTGCGTCGCTTTTGGGAGTGGCACCAAAGGTTATAATGGAATTGAGTTACGACAATGCTTGTCGTTTATTTAAAATTCTAGACTGAGTAGTATGCAATTGGTTAATGACAGCGTTAAGCGTTATGACATTTGGTTGATATCGACGACTCTACTGGCGGCGGTATGGTTTTTTAGTGTATCGCTCCAGCTATCAGGCCAAGATAATGCCACACCAAACTATACTCAGTTGAAATATTTAGCACCCGAACAAGACCCGTTAACATTAGCGCAAGTGAGGAGTGTTAGCGAAGGAAAGTGGAGCACTGTAACATCGCCGGTAAACCTTGGTTTAAATCGCGGTATCCATTGGTTTAAGTTTGAAGTTTTGCCAATGCCGAGTGATGCAGGGCGTTATTATTTGCAGGTAGATTATCCATTAATCGAGCGTTTATCAGTTGCTATATACGATTCTGCGAGTACACAACCCTCGGCAGTCTTTCACACCGGCGATGCTAACGACGCATTAAAAAGTAGCCTAGCCTTTAATTCCCCAGTGTTTCCTCTGCCCAACAGCGATCAATTTCAAGTAGTATTGCTTAGTGTCGAAACATCAGGGGCAGTACGCGTACCTATCAACATTTGGCACGAGAAAGACATTATTGATTACTCCTCGCGGAAGTTTTTTATCCTTGGAGGATTTATCGGCTTCCTCTGTGCTATGGGGCTTGGTCACCTATTCTTATTCATTACCACTCGGAGTTTGTCATTTGGCTACTATTCTGGCTATTTGATTTGTCTGACGCTCACTTTGGTTTCATTGCACGGCGTTGGCTACAATTACTGGTGGCAAGACGACAGTGTATTCCAGCATAAGAGCATGGTGCTATTCGCGAATTTGACGGCTATGTTTGGCATTGCATTTGCCAGCAAAATGCTGCCTCTTTCATCCTTACATAAATTGCTTCTACCAGCGTTGAAGTGGATTTCTTACACCTTTGCGGTGTTTTCAGTGCTTAGCCTAGTTGCACCTTATCACATCATGCTTCAAACCCTGTTTATTACAGGAAGTGCCGTTGCCGTTGTGGTGTTTTCTTTAAGCGTGATTCACATTATTAGAGGTGAAACCATTGCTAGGTATTTGGCATTTGGGTGGGTGTTTTTTCTCTTTAGCGTTGTAATGGCTTCAGCAGATGCTGCTGCTTTGATAACCCTGCCTTATTCACCTGGACATATTTTAATGGTTGGCGCGTTAGTAGAAACCTCAGTGTTGAGCTTGGTGTTAGCCATACGTTACGCGTTTAGGCGGACCGAGATTTACGATGCGCAAAGCCGAGTATTAGAGCAAGAACGACAAGCCAACCTTGCCAAAGAAAAGTTGCTTCAAGCACAACAACAGCACAGAGACGAGCTAGAATATAAAGTTGAGGAACGAACGCTAGAGCTAGAAATTACCTTGCGTGAGTTATCTGAAACTAACGAAGAATTAAAGCGTCTTAACGCTATCGATCCACTCACGGGCATCAATAATCGTAGGCATTTTGATAAGCGACTTAAAAACGAGGGGCGTAGGAGCCGTCGAGAGCAAACCTATCTATCATTGGCCATTCTAGATATAGACCATTTTAAAGCGGTTAACGATACCTATGGCCACGATGCGGGCGATGAGTGTTTGCGTCATGTTGCTGCACTTTTCAAAGGGATGTTGCACCGTCCAACGGATGATCTGTGTCGTATTGGCGGAGAAGAATTCGCCATCATTTTGCCCAATACAGAAGCTGAGGGTGCATTTCATGTGGTTGAATCTATGCGTGAGAAGTTGGCTGAATCTCCAGTGAAATATGAAGGCAAGAGTATCAATCTGACCATGAGTGCAGGTATTGCCACCGGTATGATAACCAACGATGAACAGCACAGTACTTTATATAAAACGGCCGATGAACAGTTATACGCGTCTAAAAACAACGGGCGTAATCGCGTTTCAGTAAAAAAGCTATAGGATTTCTATGACATATTCGTCTTTTCCTTCTCGACGCCTACGTAGGCTAAGAGCAACCTCTGCGCTGCGAGATTTAGTGCAAGAGCACACCTTGTCACCACAGGACTTAATTTATCCGGTATTTGTGCTGCCCGGGCAAGGCCAAAGAGAAGCTGTACCTTCTATGCCTGGCGTAGAGCGTTTATCCATAGATTTGTTGCTCAAAGAAGCGGAGCGCTGGGTGGCTCTTGGAATTTCTACATTGGCACTATTTCCAGTAACGCCAATGGAACTCAAAACTGAGTGCGCTAAAGAAGCGTATAACCCAGAGGGGCTAGCGCAAGTAGCGATGCGAGCCCTTAAAGCAGAGTTTCCCGAATTAATGTTAATGTCCGACATTGCGTTAGACCCATTCACTTCCCACGGCCAAGATGGCCTAGTGAACGAACAGGGTTATGTCATGAACGACGAAACCGTCGAAGTATTGATCAAGCAAGCACTATCTCATGCAGACGCTGGCGCCGATATTGTAGCACCGTCTGATATGATGGATGGGCGCATAGGCAGCATTCGCAATGCGCTTGAGCAAGGAAAGTTTGTAAATACGTGTATTATGGCGTATTCGGCTAAGTATGCGTCTGCATATTACGGCCCGTTTAGGGACGCCGTTGGTTCTGCTGCCAACATCAAAGGCGGTGATAAAAAGACGTACCAAATGAACCCGGCGAATACCGATGAAGCTTTACATGAAATAGCACTCGATATTGAAGAAGGTGCAGACATGGTTATGGTTAAGCCAGGTATGCCTTATCTTGATGTGGTAAGACGTTGCAAAGAAACATTCAAAGTGCCCACATTTGCGTATCAGGTAAGTGGTGAGTACGCTATGCACCAAGCGGCGTTTGCCAATGGATGGTTGAACGAAGAAGCGGTAATTCTTGAGTCTTTACTAGCTTTTAAACGCGCCGGCGCAGACGGCATTCTTACTTACTTTGCCCCAAAAGCGGCTGAACTTTTACAGCGCTAGTCAGTAATAAGCCGTGATTGCTCATTGATCACGGCTAGCTTGTCTTAAATACACTTTAACTCCCACCCAGCTTTGTGCTGTAGCCAGGTCTCGTTGGCAAGTTCTGCGTTAATAAGCGGATGAGCCTTTAACCAGCCGTCAGGAAATTCTAAAGTCCAGTCACTGTCATCGCAGCGCAGCGTAACCGAGGGTATGTGCTTATTTTGACGACGAAGGCAAAGTACAACAGACAGGCGCAGAATACGTAGTAAGCTTATGAGCATGGGTTGTGAATCACTGTGATACTTACTGAATAGGTCACTGGAAATGTCGAGGCGGTGCTGTGAAATAATATCCTTGATCGCGGCGCGTTGTAGCTTAGTGTATCCCGGCAAATCGATATGAGACAAAATGTAAGCGCCATGCTCATGGTGGCGTTTGTACTCAATGTGTAGCCCTATTTCGTGAAGCGTTGCAGCTGCACCTAAAATTGCTTCGGTGTCTAAGTGACAAATATTTTGCTGAGAGCACAACTGATGGCACAGAGTAAGCGCCGTATGTGCAACAGAATTGGCGTGTGCTTTGTCGATGTGATAGCGACTAATGGTTTGATTTAAGGTTTGTTCTCTGCGGTCATTCTCTTGCAGGTTATCTAGCATTCCGTAAATTAACCCTTCGCGCAGTGCGCCACCAGAGATATTCATGCTCTCAATCTCAAGGGTTTCAAATAGGCTAATTAAAATAGCTAAACCCGAGGGAAATATGGCCTTGCGGTTATCTTCCAAGCCTTCAATGTGCAGATTGTCAATGTGCGCACAATCGATACATTGGTCACGCAAGTGGTACAAGTAATCTAGGCGTATAGCGTCACTTATTCCTTGAGCAACAAGAATTTCGGTAATGGCTTGGGGTGTCCCTGAGGCACCAAGGCAGTTTTCCCAATCAAAACACAAGAAAGCGTCTGCAACTGGCATGAGTAAGGTTTCTGCGGCGTCTTTAGCTGCCTCAAAATTCTGTCGTGAAATAACACCTCCTTCAAAATGATGTTCCATGAAGGTGACGCAGCCCATATCCAAGCTTTTAAGGTGAATTGGCTGCATATCGTTACCGATAATGATTTCCGTGCTTGCACCACCAATATCAATGACCAAACTGTTACCTTGGTTCGCCGACGTATAGGCTACACCAAGATATATCTGGCGGGCTTCCTCTTCACCGCTAATCACTTCGAGCTTATGCTGTAAAATGGCTTCAGCTTTTTTGATGAACTCATGGGCGTTGGTGGCTAATCGCAAGGTTGCTGTGGCCACCACTTTAATGTTTGAACTGGGGATGTCTTGCAGGCGTTCAGCGAACGTAGCGAGGCACTGCCAACCTCGCTCCATACTCTTAGCGTCAAGTACAAGTTGGTCGTCTAAGCCCGCGGCTAGTCGTACTTTTTGCTTAACCTTTCCGATAATTTGTACACTACCGTTAACAACGTGAACCACTACCATGTGGAAGCTGTTCGAACCTAAATCAACGGCGGCGTAATATTCACCAAAGTTTTGTGGATCGTTCTTGTGTTTTGCCTGCATAGCCTATTATTTATTGTTGTTGGTTACTGCGCCCACTGTGGTTTCCTCGACCTTTACCACGGCGGTTTGAATTGCGATTGTTTGGAGTACGACGCCTACGAGGCTTAGGCGCCTTAACGTCGTCGAGTAACGCACTTCGGTCGTAGTCAGTCACAGGGATCGCATGCTGAACATACTGCTCAATAGCAGGAAGGTTTAATGCGTACTTCTCGCAGGCAAAGCTTATAGCTGTGCCGCTTTGACCTGCGCGGCCTGTGCGCCCAATGCGGTGAACATAGTCTTCTGCATCGTCGGGCAAATCGTAGTTAAATACGTGAGTTACCGCGTCGATGTGTAGGCCACGGGCAGCAACGTCAGTTGCCACTAGTATATCCAAGTTACCATTTGTAAATTCATCTAAAATACTCAAGCGCTTTTTCTGTGGTACGTCGCCACTGAGCAAGCCCACTCTATGACCATCCGCACACAACCAGTCGGTGACACGCTCACAACTCGTTTTAGTATTGGCGAATACAATCGCTTTTTCCGGCCACTCTTCTTCTAACAGTGTGAGTAGAAGTAACATTTTGTCATCGTCAGAAGGGTAAAACAGCTCTTCTGACACCCGGCTCGCAGTTTTTTGCTCTGGTGCTACTTGAACGTGCGTTGGATTGTTCATGTGTTCGTATGCCAGCTCTTGCACGCGGTAACTGAGGGTGGCTGAAAACAGCATACTCAAACGTTGTGCGGCAGGAGGCATTTTGCGGAACATATAGCGAATGTCCTTGATAAAGCCTAAATCAAACATGCGGTCAGCTTCATCGAGTACAGCCACCTGAATATTATTCAGTGTAAAAACGCCCTGTTTATAATAATCTAAGATGCGTCCGGTGGTGCCGATAATAATATCTACACCTTCTTCTAAAGTTTCCCGTTGACTTTGATAACCTTCGCCCCCATATATCAAACCAACCGACATGCCGGTGTGTTCGCTTAAGGGTTTTGCATCGTTAAAAATCTGAACGGCGAGTTCTCGGGTAGGTGCCATAATAATAGCTTTAGGGCCAGATTTTCCGCTGGTTACACCTTCTTCCGCCTTCAAAAGCAGATGGTGATAGGTGGCAACCAAGAACGCCATGGTCTTACCCGTACCGGTTTGTGCTTGACCCGCAATATCCAACCCTTCAAGAAGGGGAGGAAGCGCCAACGCTTGTATTGGCGTACAATGGGTAAAATTTGCTGCCTTTAAGGCATCGACTACCTTTTTATTGATCGGTAAGTCGGAAAAGTGAGTTTCAGTTAAGTGAGTAGGCATAGCTTATAGCTTATCAGTGCTTGCATTAAAAAACAGTTTCTATATAACACTTATGGTAGAGCTGAAACAAATCAGCGACAGACCAATAATGGAGAAAAGAATGAGCGACAAAATTATCCAGCTAACTGACGATAAATTCGAAGCAGATGTTATCAATGCTGACGGTCCTGTACTGGTTGACTTTTGGGCTGAATGGTGTGGCCCGTGTAAAATGATCGCCCCTATCTTGGAAGAAGTTGCGACCGAGTTTGAAGGCAAGTTAACAGTTGGAAAGTTGAATGTCGATGAAAATAACGAAACTCCACCAAAATATGGTATTCGTGGCATCCCAACATTACTTCTTTTTAAAAATGGCAGCGTAGCGGCAACTAAAGTTGGCGCATTATCAAAAACTCAACTTACAGAGTTTTTAGCTGAGCATATCTAATTATTGATGACGCGATTGGTGGCAATGTAGCGTTGACACCAATCGTTTTATGTCTGAACCATGCCAGCTTAAAAAAATACGCATTTTTTTAACATTTGTATTTTGATTTGCTGGACCTTGGTTAAATATAGTGCTACCTTTCTTTTAGCTCGTACCCGAGCCGATTTCTGCTTAACCCGAATCTGGGCTACTAATCAAATCAAATATAACGTAGAGACGAACAGTCGCTTCATCAAGCACAAAGACCCACCAGTATGAATTTAACTGAATTAAAGAATAAACCAATTAGCGAGTTGGTTGCTCTAGCCGAAAAAATGGGCTTAGAGAACATGGCGAGAGCCAGAAAACAGGACATCATTTTTTCAATCTTAAAAACACACGCCAAAAGCGGTGAAGACATCTTTGGAGATGGTGTGTTAGAGATTTTACAGGATGGCTTTGGCTTCTTGCGATCAGCAGACTCGTCTTATTTAGCTGGTCCCGATGACATCTACGTATCACCAAGTCAGATTCGTCGCTTTAACTTGCGCACGGGTGATACTATCTCTGGGAAAATTCGTCCACCTAAGGACAGCGAGCGTTACTTTGCACTATTAAAGATTCGCGAAGTCAACTTCGACAAGCCAGAGAACTCTCGCAACAAGATTCTTTTTGAAAACCTGACTCCACTGCACGCTAATTCCCGTCTTCGCATGGAGCGCGGAAACGGATCAACAGAAGATATTACTGCACGTGTACTCGATTTGGCGTCGCCAACCGGGAAAGGTCAGCGTGGTCTGATTGTAGCGCCGCCAAAAGCGGGTAAAACCCTACTGTTGCAAAATATTGCACAGTCTATTGCTGCAAATCACCCTGAATGTGAGTTGATGGTGCTACTTATCGACGAACGTCCAGAAGAAGTAACAGAGATGCAACGTCTAGTGCAAGGTGAGGTAGTAGCCTCAACCTTCGATGAGCCTGCGAGCCGCCATGTTCAGGTTGCCGAAATGGTTATCGAGAAAGCCAAGCGTTTGGTAGAACATAAGAAAGACGTTGTTATCTTACTTGATTCAATTACCCGTCTTGCCCGTGCCTATAACACGGTTATTCCATCATCGGGTAAAGTCCTTACTGGTGGTGTTGATGCTAACGCTCTTCACAAGCCAAAGCGTTTCTTCGGTGCTGCGCGTAATGTTGAAGAAGGTGGTAGCTTAACGATTATTGCTACAGCATTGATCGACACCGGCTCTAAAATGGATGAAGTTATCTACGAAGAGTTTAAAGGCACGGGTAATATGGAGTTACACCTTAACCGCAAGATTGCTGAAAAGCGTGTATTCCCTGCTATCGACTTTAACCGCTCTGGTACGCGCCGTGAAGAACTACTTACCGCTCAGGACGAACTACAAAAAATGTGGATCCTTCGTAAGATTGTTCACGAAATGTCAGAAATTGACGCTATGGAATTCCTTATCAATAAATTGGCTATGACCAAAACCAATGATGAATTCTTCGATGCGATGAAGCGTCAAAAGAGCTAACTCTATTATTCGGAAGAAGCGCCTAAGGGCGCTTTTTTTGTGTCTGAAAATCACACCTAATATATTAAAAACTATCAATAAAGTTGTTTTTTCGTACCGATGTTGAGTTTTGTGATGTGAAAACTGAGCCAGATGGTTTACTCTGAGTAAAGATACTACAACCTCGAGAAATACCCATGTTCACCAAACTTACTCGCTTATTGTTTCCAGTTGCACTTTTTAGTGTGTCGTCTGTTAGCATCGCTGCCCCTGACGTGGATGCGATGGCCGACCGTATCGAAAGCGATGTGATTGCGTGGCGTCATCACTTTCACGAGTTTCCAGAATTATCTAACCGAGAGGTTAATACCGCACATTACATTGCTCAGTACCTCAACTCACTAGGGCTTGAAGTGACCACAGGTGTAGCGCGTACTGGTGTTGTAGGCATACTCGACAGTGGTAAGCCAGGTCCTGTGGTTGCACTGCGGGCGGATATGGATGGCCTTCCTGTGCTTGAGCAAAATGATTTACCATATCGCTCAACGCAAACGGGCGAATACAATGGTCAAACCGTTCCGGTAATGCACGCGTGTGGGCACGATACTCATATGGCAATGTTGATGGGCGCGGCTAAAATTTTGACTGAACTTAAGGGCGAATTAAGAGGTAAAGTGAAGTTTATCTTTCAGCCTGCTGAAGAAGGCGCTCCTGCTGGGGAAACTGGTGGTGCAGAAATTATGGTGAAAGAGGGGGTTTTAAAGAACCCCGACGTAGACGTAATTTTTGGTCTTCACATTAGTGCAAATACAGACGTTGGCACCATTCGTTATAATTCTGGTGGCACCATGGCAGCGGTTGATCCGTTTAAAATTGTTATTAAAGGCAAACAAGCGCACGGAGCATATCCTTGGAAAAGCGTTGACCCAGTGGTTACGGCTGCGCAAATGATCATGTCAATTCAAACCATAGTAAGCCGAGAGCTGCGCCTTATCGATGACGCAGCCGTGGTTTCTGTTGGCTCAATACACGGCGGTAATCGCTCCAATATCATTCCAAACGAAGTGGAGCTTGTGGGCACTATTCGAACGCTAAACAGCGACGCTAGAGACCATATTTACGAGGCCTTACCTCGAAAAGTTCAGGGTATTGCCGACAGCATGGGTGCTGAAGCTGAACTGACATTACCATTAGATTACTACTACCCCATTACCTACAATGATCCTGCATTAACAGAAGCCATGTTGCCAACAATGCAACGTACTGCGGGTGTGGAAAATACTCGATTGTCTAAACCCGTTACAGGCGCAGAGGATTTCTCTTTCTTCCAAGAGCAAATTCCCGGCTTGTACGTGTGGGTGGGTGGCAAGCCTCTTGATGTGTCCGAACAAGATAGCCCTGCTCACCATACACCAGAGTTTTTTGTCGACGACAGCGGTATGAAACTAGGTGTCAAACTGCTAACCAACTTTACCCTAGATTACATGGCTGCAAACTAACGGGTAGCGAGTTATAGGACATTTGTCACCGTGAACCGCTTTGATAAGGCTAGGCCTATAGCACTGCATCTAGTGATGGTATGTGTTGTAGGAATAGCGCTTAACTTATTACCGGCTCCTTTTGATAGTACAGGATTGTCTGTATTTGGAATGGGGGCGGCGGTTTATGCTGCACTGCGGTTCAGGCCCTTATTTGCCATCCCCATTAGCTTACTCATTAGTTTGCCCCTGTGGTTTTTAGATACAGTGAGCGTCAGCGCGGTAAGCCTTACTTTTTTACCCATAGTAGTAAGTGCCCTTGGCTATCAAAAGTCTTTTCGAGTAGTCATTCGCGCTGGGGTTGTTTTATGGTCAATCATCTTCCTACCTATTTTATTGTTCGCCCATGCAATAAGCGATCTCACCACCCTGAGTCAAGATCACACCATGCATCTTGGTATGATGCTTTCTGGGGTATTGGTAACTTGGGTGAGTGGCTTGTTTGGTCTTATCTCAGGTCAGTTTGCTTACGTCGCTTTTAATGGTTTAGATAAAGCATCGTCGTACAGCGAAGAGCAAGTAAGTTTACGCTTTTTGTTTAGTTACTTTTTTTCGGGCTGCTTCTTTTTTGCCGCCACTGCTGTGATCTATTTGTCGGTACACTTATATCAAGCGCAACAAGAATCTCAAATAAACTACTATATGCAACAGCGCATTGACGTACTGGAACAGCAATTGTCAGAATTCTTGAGTGTGCATAAAAAAGCGATATCTCTGTCTGCAAGTACACTATCAACTACCTCTCCAACTGAATTCGACGCAGTTGCACCCGCGCAATTAGAGAGCCTTGGCGTACATTATCCTGAATTTCTAACCTATTTAGTCACTGACGCACAGGGCGAAATTGCCTACGCCTACCCACCCATTTTATTAGAGAAAGCACGAGAGAGTGGTTTTGATAACGTGGCCCATCGCCCCTATTTTTCTGAACCAATGCAATCAGGTGAATCTTATATCTCTGATGTATTTCAAGGGGTTGGATTTGGTAATGACCCTATTATTGCGCTATCAGCGCCAATATTGAACGACACTAATACACCGGTGGGTATTGTTGAGGGATCCTTGTCTTTAAAAAGCTTTGCTGTTATCGATCAGTTGAGCTTATCTGGCTTTTCTCTCTTAATTGAAGACCAAAAAGGGAACGTGATATATGCCTCTTCCCCGTTAAGACTTCCAGCGTTAAGTGAAGCACCTAAATATGACTGCGATCCTATTTGCAGCGCTAAGATTGAAAATGGATTACAGGGTAAAACCTGGCTAAGGTTCGTAGGTACTATTCCTGATGTTGGTTGGAGGGTCAGTTATTATTTCGACTATCGAGGACTCTTAGTGGCAATGAGTAATTATTTGCTCAAAGACCTAGTGTTACTTATTTTGTTATCTTTGTTGGGGTCGCTGGCGGGTTTTATGGCAGCTCGCTTATTTAACCAACCCATTAAGAATCTTATCCAACACATCGGTGCATTTAACCCTAAAGCTGAATTTAATCAGCAGCGCGCATCCTTACCTTCATTGAGTATTAGAGAGCTGGCTCAACTTAACGACGAATTTACACGCCATGAGCGCAGACTTGTGCATGCTTTTGAAGAGCTGGAGTTTGCCCGGATAAAAGAACAGGAACTTAACCGAGAGTTAGCACGTTTAAATACGTCGCTTGAAGAGCGCATTGAGGAAAAGACCCAACATCTCGCCGAAGCACTAGATGAAGCTAAAGCAGCAGGGGTGGCTAAAAGTCAGTTTTTGGCCAATATGAGCCATGAAATTAGAACCCCAATGAATGGCATTATTGGGTCTTGTGAGTTAGCGCTGGAAGAGGATTTACCAGCCTCAACACGCAAGCGCGTTGAAGTTATTGGACGTTCTGCGGCAAATCTATTACTTATTCTCGACAGTGTACTAGATTGGTCAAAAATAGAGGCAGGTAAGGTTCTTATCGATAACCAGCCAACCAATATTAGACATTTACTCGAAGCGAGTTTGTCGCTATACGAGCATTTAGCGACGCAAAAGTCGATATTCTTAAGTCTAGAGATAGACGATGCGCTGCCGCTATTTTTAAATACAGACAGCGGAAAGATAAGCCAGATAGTGAATAACTTGGTAAGCAATGCGATTAAGTTTACCCAAGAAGGTGGGGTTACTGTCAAAGCGAGGTATCGCAAACATCGTCTGACTATTACTGTGTCGGATACGGGAATTGGCATACCTAAGCATAAACAAGAACGAATATTTGAGCAGTTCGAACAGGCAGACGCTTCTACCACGCGGAATTTTGGTGGGACTGGTCTGGGCTTAGCGATTTCCCGTGGCTTAATAGAGCAACTGGAAGGTCGGATTACTTTGAGTAGCCGCGACGGTGAGGGTACTCGTTTTGTGGTGAGTATTCCTAGCCAAGAGGTGACTGGCTACAGCGCATCTAAGCGACAAGGAAAAGCGTCACTACCTTCAAAGCTTACGGTACTGCTTGCAGAAGACAATGAAATTAACGCTGAGATTGTAATGGCCATGCTCAGCAAGCAGGGCATAAGAGCGGAGCGCGCAGCTAACGGAAAAGAAGCGGTTGATATGGCTGAACAGCAACCTTACGACGTTATTTTAATGGACTGCCAAATGCCCGTAATGGATGGCCTACTGGCGACCCGTGAAATTAGGCTAGCAAGTAAAAATAATCAAAAGACGCCAATTATTGCGTTAACGGCTAATGCCTTTGCCGAAGACAAACAAGCATGCTTTGATGCGGGTATGAACGCTCATTTGAGTAAACCTATTCGCAAAGATACTCTGTTTGAATGTATCGCTGAACAATTGAGTGAGTAAGACTTCTATGCCTTACTCGTTTTTTTAGTTTTTCCTACCCAGTACAACACCATATACCCCAATATTGCGGACACTACAGAGCCGGCCAAAATTCCCACCCTTTCATCAAAAATCAGGTTCACGCCAGTTTCTTCAAACGCCAAACTCCCAATAAATAGGCTCATGGTAAACCCAACACCACAAATTAGAGAGCAGCCGTAAATGTGCATTAAATTTAGGTCTTTGGGTAGTGACGCCAATTTTAGTTTAACCAGTAAGAAACAGAACCCAAATACACCCACTTGTTTACCCACCACTAAGCCTAAAAATATGCCAAAGGTCACGGGGTGAAATATCCCTTCCGGTGCGATATTACCGAACCCAATACCCGCATTGGCAAAGGCAAAGAGCGGTAATATGGCAAAGCTAACCGAGCTATTTAAACTGTGTTCTAAGTGCAGAACAGGAGAATAAGAGGGGCGTTTTTTGTCGCGCATAGGGATCATGGCGGCCAACACCACTCCGGCAAGCGTAGCGTGAACACCTGACTTAAGCATGGCAACCCACAATACAAGACCAACAAGAATGTAAGCGGGAATATCAACCACGTTTTTGCGGTTCATACGCCACAGAATAGCAAGGCACACCGCCGCCACAATGAGCGCAGTTTCTGTGATGTTGCTGGTGTAGAACAGAGCGATAATAACGATAGCACCAATGTCATCGATTATAGCAAGAGTGACTAGGAATACTTTTAAGCTCGCCGGTACGCGGCTACCAAGCAATGCGAGAATACCAAGCGCGAAAGCGATATCTGTACCGGCTGGAATTGCCCAACCCGCCATTGCGGTTGAATTGCCCCAGTTAAAAAATACATAAATAAGGGCTGGTACTGCCATACCGCCGATGGCTCCTGTGGCCGGAAGTACGATATCTTTGGGGTTTGACAGTTCACCTTCGCACACCTCTCTTTTGAGTTCTAGCCCAACCAGAAAGAAAAAAACTGCCATGAGACCGTCGTTTATCCACAGCAGTAAGGGTTTGTCGATTGCCCAATCACCCGCAGAAATTTGCACAGGTAGGCTAATGAGTTTGTTGTAATAAACATCAAGCGGAGAATTGGCAACAATCAGTGCCAACACGGTTGCGACAATAAGAAGGATCCCCGGCGCAGCCTCTCGTTTGAGGAAATCCGACACCACGTCCTGCACTTCATCAATAACTTCATCGAATCTATTTTTTTCTTTTTCCTCTGACACGTTGCGCTTCTCCTTTAAGGTAGTGAGCTAGTGTTTTGAAAACCTGTAATTTTTTACGTACTCAATAATCTTAGCAGATCACATTTGGGTTACAGTGGGATTTGTAAGCAATTTAAGCTACAATCGCGACCTTTCCTGGCAACCTATTTCTACCTATTTCAAGGAATACGCAATGGCAAAAGTCGCTATCGTTATGGGGTCTACATCAGACTGGCCTACGATGCAGCAAGCTGCATTAATGCTCAAACAGTTTGGCGTAGAGTTTGAGGCTAAAGTTGTTTCAGCACACCGAACACCTAATCTTTTAGTATCCTTTGCAGAGTCCGCGGAAGAGCAGGGTTTTAGCGCAATTATTGCTGGTGCAGGCGGTGCAGCCCACTTACCAGGAATGATTGCGGCACATACCCATTTGCCCGTTTTTGGGTGCCCCGTAAAATCTAAAGCACTAAACGGCTTAGATTCGTTGCTTTCTATCGTACAAATGCCAAAAGGTGTTGCTGTAGGAACATTAGCCATTGGTGAAGCGGGAGCTGCAAATGCAGGATTGCTCGCTGCACAAGTGGTTGCACTTCAAGAAGCTGATGTTCGAGAAGCGGTAATTGCATTCCGTAAGCAACAAACACAAACCGTACTTGAAAATGCTACCTTGGAGCTCGATGCATGAGAGTAGTTGTTTACGGTGCGGGTCAACTTGCACAAATGATGTACTTGGCGGGTAGCCCCCTTGGTATTCAGGTCGAAGCCGTTGATGTAAGTAACGATACCATTGTACATCCTGTGAGTAAGCAGCCACTTGATATCACCCTTGCACAAGCTATCGAAACGGCTGATGCTCTTACTGTTGAATTTGAACATGTACCTGAGCATTTGTTGGAAGATGCCGCAAGTGCGGGCAAACTCATGCCAAATATTGAGAGTATCTTAGTGGGGGCTGACCGTGTTCGAGAGAAAAAACTTCTGGAGAAAATGTCAGTTGCCAACTGTGAGCATCGTATCGTAACCGACGTAGAGCAACTCGACGCCTGTATAGAAGCGTTGGGTGAAAAGCTTATCATTAAGTCGAGCCGCGACGGCTATGACGGTTATGGTCAATGGCGCTTGAGCGAAGCCGCTGAACTGCCAGCGTTGAAAAACACGCTTTCTGGTTTGGATTTGGAGAAGGTACCGCTTGTTGTTGAACAAATGATGGCATTTGACCGCGAGCTTTCTCTTATCGGAGTGCGCAGTAAGCAGGGCGATATTCGTACCTATCCTTTGGCTGAGAATCTTCACCATCAAGGTCAGTTACACGTATCAGTGGCGCCCGCTACCGATACCAATGACGCGTTGCAACAGCAAGCTCACGACATTTTTACCGCATTGGCTGAAGGTATGGACTATGTAGGAGTACTCGCTGTTGAGTTGTTCCAGCAGGGCGACAAGCTTTATGTGAATGAGCTTGCCCCACGTGTTCATAACTCAGGACATTGGTCTCAATCCGGAGCCGTGACAAGTCAGTTCGAGAACCATTTGCGCGCGGTATGTGGTTTGCCATTAGGCGATACGTCAGCTATTGGTCCAAGTGCCATGGTGAACATTATTGGTTGCAGTAGTTTCTCTCGAGATTTGCTAAGTATCGATGGAAGTCACTTACATTGGTACGGTAAATCAGTGCGCGAAAAGCGTAAAATGGGTCACATTAATGTCACCACGAATTCCTATGAAAATCTTGGTGAAAAGCTCATGCAATTGAGTCAATATTTGCCACTAGAATTCTTCCCCAAATTAGTCGGTGAGGCAAAACGACTTAAAGGTTGACAAGCGCTTACAAATACATAGAATACGCATCCGCTGCTCACAGCAGCGGAACCACCTTAGTGTGCCGACTTAGCTCAGTTGGTAGAGCAACTGACTTGTAATCAGTAGGTCGCCAGTTCGATTCCGGCAGTCGGCACCATTTTTCCTTGTTTCAATCGTCAAAATAATTCCCCCAATTTGTAGCGGCGAGTCTTTCATTCAAGTTATTAATCCTTTTACTTATATGCTTGATCCCTCTCAAGTTTGCTAACTCTGTTTGATGCTATATAGTTAACGCAATAAGCATGTAAACGACAGGAATCGAAGTATGGTCCCTTTTCTTTCTCGTATAGCGGTTGCAGCAACGCTTTTACTGGTGTCTTCACATTCTGTGTTCGCACACACTCAAGGAATGCATATTAGTAATGTTTATGCACGTGCCACCTTTCCTATGGCAGCCACAGGTGCAGTGTACTTGTCGTTAATGAATCACCATAATGAAGCAGTGACTTTAGTGGCTATTGACGTAGCCAGCAGTGTGGCGCAAGAAGCTCAAATACATACAACGGTTATGGATGGCGATGTCATGCGCATGCGTGAAGTGGCAGAGGGTGTCAAAATTGGCCCTCACGGAACTGCGCTATTTGCCCCCGGCGGAATGCACGTCATGTTAATGGGGTTAACGAAAGGACTAAACGATGGAGAGTCGTTTGAATTGACCCTTACTTTCGACAACCACGATCCTGTTACTATTACTGTACCTGTTAAAAAAGATAATCAGGGAAGTACACATCATCATCACTAACAGAGCCAATGAGTGTGTACACTATTCTCGCTATTTGTTTGATTTGTGAGCCTTATTACCTAGGCTTACGTAACTATTCACTTGTAAATTACTCGTATAACTGCGGAGCAAGCAATGAGCAAAATTGATATTGGAATTTCAGAAAACGATCGTATTGCAGTTGCCGAAGAGCTGAAAAAGCTATTGGCCGATTCGTACACCCTGTATTTGCAAACCCACAACTTTCACTGGAATGTTGAAGGGCCCCAATTCCGAGAGCTGCATTTAATGTTTGAAGAACACTACACCGAATTGGCCGATGCGGTTGATGAAATTGCCGAGCGTATCCGTACCTTGGGTGTGGCTGCGCCTGGAACCTATAAATCATTTGCTGCGTTAAGTGCCATTGAAGAAGTTGAAGGTGTACCTGAAGCTACAGAAATGGTGGCTTTACTAACCAAAGCCCACGAGCAAGTGGTGCGTACTTGCAGAACCGCATTAAGTGTTGCTCAAGAGGCTGACGATGAGTCTTCATCTGCGTTGGTAGGTGATCGCATGCGCGTGCATGAGAAAACAGCGTGGATGCTACGCGCTATGCTTCCGCGTTAATAAGAGAATAAAAAATGAAAAAAGTGTTACCCGTGCTAGCCACAACGTGTTTATTGAGTTTCTCCACTGCTACTTTGGGTGAAGAAACCGATGTCATGGTTACTGAACTTGCCACTGGATTGTCCAACCCTTGGGGTATGGCATTCTTACCGGATGGTAGTGTTATTTTAACTGAACGCGCGGGTAGCATTCGCCGTTACTCCAGTGAACAAGGTGTATCTGCCCCATTAGCTAACGTGCCAGAGGTGGCGGCGAACAACCAAGGTGGCATGTTGGATATTGCCATAGACCCAGATTTCTCTAACAACAGCACTATTTACTTTTGCTACAGCAAACCTGGAGAAGGTGGTAGCAGTAGTAGCGTTGCCAAAGCCATGTTGAATGGCAATGCATTAGAGAATGTCGAAACTATATTCAGCGCTTTCCCTCGTGTGGACAATGGTTTTCACTTTGGCTGTCGTTTAGCCTTCGATAATGCGGGTTATTTGTTTATCACCTTAGGTGACAGATACAAATATATGAAGGAAGCTCAAGATACCGATAATCATCACGGCAAAATAGTACGTATTTTGCCTAATGGCGACGTACCATCAGACAACCCTTTTGTAGGCGGTGCTGCACCAGAAATTTTCAGTTACGGGCATCGGAATGTACAGGGCTTAACCGTGCATCCTACCACGGGCGATGTATGGGCTATGGAGCATGGCCCAAAAGGCGGCGACGAAGTTAATTTACTGGAAAAGGGCGCTAACTACGGTTGGCCTGTCATCACTTACGGTGTTGACTACAATGGTGACATTATTAGTGATCAAACCCACAAGGAAGGAATGGAGCAACCTGTTATTCAGTGGACACCTTCTATTGCCCCCAGCGGAATGACATTCTACGATGGTGAGCTGTTCAAAGAGTGGCAAGGCGACTTGCTCGTTGGTGCGCTTAAGTTCACTCACTTGCGACGAATCGATATGCAAGGCAATACTCCCGGCGAAGAATTCGAGTACTTGCGAGATCGCAAAGAGCGAGTACGTGACGTAGAAGTAGGCCCCGACGGCGCCATCTATCTACTCACAGATTCTACCGAGGGCAAGTTACTCAAGTTAACGCCAAAGCCTTAATTGCGATAAGTAAAAGCCAGCGACATTTTGCTCAATGCTGATTGGCCGATAGGTTGATGCACCATTTCAGAGGAAGCCGTGGACTTTTTACTGCACGCCGTAAACCCATCCATGGGGGCTCGGCTTCGGCATCCATGCCTCAGACGGCTGTAAAAAGTCCACTGCTACCTCTTTAGTCCGCCAAACACACCTTAAACCAAAAGTATTAGGCAAAATGTCGCTGGCTTTTCGTTTTATCAACAGTTCTTCAAAGGGGCTATTACAATAATAAGAATGCTTGTTTTTTGCGGTTTCCACCCCATAATCTCTTCAGAATCAGTGAAAAAGGTCACCCAATGGATAATTTCGTAGCACAATCGCCAGCGAATGTTGTAGATATTACGGTAGAAAACTTTCAGCAAATCGTTCTTGAGGCATCTCAAGAGAAGCTGGTGTTAATCGATTTTTGGGCGGAATGGTGCGAGCCGTGCAAAGACTTATTACCTATTTTAGAAAAGCTGGCTGCTGAGTACAGTGAGCACATGATCCTTGCCAAAGTTGACTGTGAAGCTCAGCAACAAGTGGCGGCACAGTTTGGTATCAGGAACCTTCCAACGGTGATGGTGGTTCAGCAAGGCCAGCCGGTAGACGGTTTTGCCGGTGTTCAACCTGAAGAACAGATTCGTGAAATGCTGGGTAAATACCTGCCAAACCCTGAAGATGAGTTACTGGCAAAAGCCGCTGAGGCGATGCAAAGTGGTGACTATGCTGCTGCCTTCCCCCATGTAAAAAGCGCGTACGAGGTTAATCCAGAGAATGCAGACGTCATTTATTTGTACGCTGATTGTCTTATTGAAACTGGTGCTATCGAACAAGCAAAGGAGCTTCTTGCGGGTATAAAGTTAGTCGACCAAGATGCTCGCTATCAATCGCTTAACGGCAAGATAGAGCTAGCTGAACAAGCGGCGGATACCCCGGAAATTAGACAGTTACAGGCCGAGATTGAAGCAAACCCAGACAATCTTCAAGCAAAAGTCGACCTTGCCGTACAATTACAACAAGCGAGTAAAGCAGGAGAGGCACTTGAATTACTGTTTAGTGTGCTCAAACAAGATCTTGCTTTTGGCGACGCAAGAAAACTTATGATGGATATGGTGAACGCTCTTGCTGACGGCGATCCGTTGAAATCTGAGTACCGCCGCAAGGTTTATGGGTTATTGTACTAAAGCGGTGAATAACCCTTGTTATTTAGCCATTTGAGGGCGTCGAAGTAAGAGGTAAAATACTCTCTCTCGTACCCCTCGAAGGTGAAATTTTTGTCATTTGCTGGGTGCATGCGTTCTAAGTGCGCCCGCTTGACCATGCCCACATCAAGGACGTAAGCAGAACAGCGTAACCCCTTGGCAATATTTATATTTATTGCCTCTCTTAAACACGATTGGCATTCAGGTGTTGAAAGTACCCATCGGCGCCCATCGAGCAGCGCAGCCCATTGTTGACCTTTAAATGAATCTACCAGTTCATGCATTTCAACTGCGAACATTTCCGCCGTTTGTAAGTTCCAAGCACCGGTGGCGAAAATTTCCAATACATTCCCCGATAAATCAAACGCGTAATGACCGTACTTTGGAAATCGCATGATTATCCTCACCGTGAATGATTTCTAATTTAGGTATAGCAGAAATCTACTCAAAAAAAACATGCTTTAGTCTAAGTGTTTCACCCACTTTACATACTTTGATGTCATATTTGTGTGTTTAAGCATTGAGTGACCCTCATTCTGCTACTATATGCGTAAAACAATAACGATAAAGTATCTAATTTATGACGTATCAATCATTTTACAGTCGTTTTTTAAAGACCAATGAAGGAAAGCAGCATTACGCTTGCCATAGCCATTACTATTGGCCCGATGTTACCAGAGACGCTGTTCTGGCATATTGGGACGACAGTGCAACCTATGCAGATGAAAAATGGGGCTTTTTCTTTCAAACTTTGGTGCCGGAACTACAAAGTCATATCGCTCGTACACTCAATACATCGCATCCAGAACAAATAGTGTTTGCGTCGAATACTCACGAACTCTTGTATCGTATTCTCAGTTGCCTCGATTTATCAGCACCACTGAAAGTGGTCACTACCGATGCTGAGTTTCATAGCTTTCACCGTCAAATTCATCGTTTGAATGAACAAGCTAATATTGAACTCATCAGTGTGCCCACAGAGCCATTTGACACTTTCTCGGCGCGATTTGAACAAGCAATTGCTGACAATGATCCCCATTTGGTGTTTTTCAGTCAGGTGTTTTTTAACTCTGGTTTTTACGTTAAAGACATTGAGCGTATTGTTGCTAGCGCAACCAACCCAGAAACACTAGTAGTAGTTGACGGCTATCACAGTTTCATGGCGAAACCCGTAGACTTATCAAGCCTTGAGTCGCGTATATTTTATTTAGCCGGCGGCTACAAATACGCGCAAGGCGGCGAAGGCGTATGTTTTGCCCATGTTCCTAAAGGATGTACCTTGAGGCCTACCTATACCGGCTGGTTTGCTGAACTTGGCGCGTTAGACAAACCTCGTGCAGGCGAAATCCAATACAGTCAAGATGGAATGCGATTCGCAGGAGCAACCATGGACTTTACTGCCCTTTACCGCCTTCGTGCCGTGTTCAACCTGTTTAGTAAAAATGGTCTGACGGTAGATACCATCGATGCGCACGTACAAGCTTTGCAGCAAACGTTTTTACAAAAGCTAGATGCCATTGAACACCCATTGTTGCATCGCAAAGCTCTAATGATTGATAACGAAGCAACAAGAGGCCATTTTCTTACCTTTAAATTGCCCAATGCCGAGGTAACAGCATCTTTAGCGGGACAGTTAAGGGAGCAAGGCATACTCACTGACTTTAGAGGCGACCGGTTGCGCTTTGGTTTTGCGCTTTATCACAGCAACGAAGAAATCAATCTATCGGCATTAACCGATTGTTTCGGCTAAGTAAGAAATGCCAGTTTTTACTGGCAACACCTGTACTTAGCCTAATTGTGTAGAAAAATAGGTCTGAATGACGGATTTTTGTACATAAAATAGATGATCCGCGGCGCTAAATTTTGTAAAATCGCCGCCTAATTTTCTTACACATATGATTCATGGCAAAGAACGTTGTGGTACTCGGCACTCAATGGGGTGACGAGGGTAAAGGCAAGGTCGTAGACCTACTGACAGATCGAGCAAAATACGTGGTTCGCTATCAAGGCGGTCACAATGCAGGTCATACTCTAGTAATTGACGGTGAAAAAACCGTTCTTCATCTTATTCCCTCTGGCATTTTACGCGACAACGTTACCTGTATTATCGGTAACGGCGTTGTACTTAGCCCAGACGCGTTAATGAAAGAAATCACTATGCTTGAAGAGCGTGGTGTTCCTGTGCGCGAAAGGCTAAAAATCAGCGAAGCATGTCCACTTATTTTGCCTTACCACATTGCGCTAGACATGGCTCGTGAAAAGGCTCGTGGTAGCAAAGCAATTGGTACCACAGGGCGCGGCATTGGTCCTGCATACGAAGACAAAGTATCTCGTCGTGGCCTTCGCGTGGGTGATTTGTTCAATGCAGAAGATTTTGCTGCCAAGCTGAAAGAAGTACTAGACGTACATAACTTCACCTTAACCCAATACTACGGCGAAGAAGCAGTAGACTTTGACGAAACATTAAAAGGCGCCATGGCAGTAGCTGACATTCTAAAAGCTATGGTGGTTGACGTTACTGACGAACTTGATAAAGCTCACAACGCTGGCTTGCCAATTATGTTTGAAGGTGCGCAAGGTACTTTGCTTGATATTGATCACGGCACTTACCCTTATGTAACGTCGTCAAACACCACGGTAGGTGGCGTTGCAACAGGTGCAGGTTTTGGTCCGTTAAAACTAGATTATGTACTAGGTATCGTTAAAGCCTATACAACTCGCGTAGGTTCTGGTCCTTTCCCAACTGAGCTTGATTGTGAAGTGGGCGAGCACTTAGGTGTTAAAGGTCATGAGTTTGGTGCTACTACAGGCCGTAAACGCCGTACCGGTTGGTTTGATGCCGTAGCAATGAAACGCGCAGTGCAAATCAACTCAATTACCGGGTTCTGCCTAACTAAGCTAGACGTACTAGACGGTCTAGAAACGTTGCAAATTTGTGTTGGCTATAAAGACGCTGACGGCATTGTTAAAGATGTACCGCCAATGGCTGCAGACGGCTACGACTTAGTTACACCTATTTACGAAGAAATGCCAGGCTGGACTGACAATACCTTCGGTGTAACCACTTACGAAGACTTACCTCAAGCGGCAAAAGATTACATCAAGCGCCTAGAGGAAATCACTGGTGTTCCTGTAGATATCGTATCAACAGGCCCAGACCGTAACGAAACCATTGTATTACGTCACCCTTACGACGCTTAGTACAAACAAAGATACTGAAAGCCAAACTCAAGCTTAATACCTATCAATTAAGCAATGTGAGTGGTTTATGAGTGGAAGTGATGGGCTTTTTACAGCCGTCTGAGGCAAGGATGCCAAAGCCGAGCCCGCAGGGATGTGCTTGGGGCGTGCGGTAAAAAGCCCGTTACTTCCTCTCAATGAAACTAATACAACCTGAAATGCTCTATTGACAGTGCTGAGCTCATGCTGGGCTTTTTTGTCTCATCTTGTAACACAATCCATCCTCAACAAAATTTAACCTACTATTTGTTTTGAACCAAAACGGCCATACTGATATAAGAGATAGGTACTAACCGTAAAAGTGCTCGTGGTGTGAGCATTTTGTTTTGAGGGGATTTTTATGGCTAATCGTCCAGTGCTTCACGCTGTTGAAAACGGTATTTGTTTTGTAGATACAGTTAATGCACTCAAAAACAGTTTTTCGACGGGGAAAACTCGCTCTCTCGACTGGCGGCGCGGTCAACTAGAAAACCTCAAACGCATGCTTAAAGAAAACGAGCATGACATTCTCAAAGCTTTAAAAACTGACTTGGGTAAATGCGAAACCGAAGCCTATACCTCTGAATGTGGTTATTTACTCAGCGACATTGAGCACACCCTCAAGCACCTCAATAAATGGACTAAACCTCGCCGAGTTTCTACGCCTATTGTGGCCTGGCCTGGAAAGAGCTTTCAACAGCCTGAGCCTCTTGGCACAGTACTCATTATTGGTGCGTGGAATTACCCACTGCAACTGTTGTTGGCACCTTATGTCGCCGCGCTTGCGGCAGGCAACTGCGCCGTGCTCAAGCCATCAGAGCTATCGCCTGCTACGTCGTCGCTAGTGGCGCGTTTAATCCCTCAGTATATGGACACCACAACAGTGACTGTTGTCGAAGGTGCAAAAGATGAGGCCACCGCACTGCTGGCCTGCCATTGGGACCATATTTTTTATACTGGCGGCGAAGTGGTTGGCAAAATTGTCATGGCTGCAGCAGCGCGCCACCTTACACCAGTTACCCTAGAGCTAGGTGGCAAAAGCCCCTGTATTGTTGACAAGCGTACTAATCTCAAAGTTACCGCAAGGCGCTTAGTGTGGGGCAAATGGATGAATAGCGGACAAACCTGTATTGCGCCAGACTATGTGCTTGTCGAGAAAGGCCAAGAAAACCAGCTAATCGACGCCATCAAAAAAGAACTGAAGGCTCAATATGGCAAAGACCCTCTTGCATCAAGAGACTTTGGTAACATCGTAAATACACGTCACCTAGAGCGCCTGAAAGATTACCTAGAAGGGGCTCCTGTGGTTTACGGTGGGCAGATTGACGAAGCTCGACCTGCCATGAGCCCGACTATCGTGCTTAATCCTTCAATAGACAGCAAGGTTATGCAAGAAGAGATCTTCGGCCCTATCTTGCCCATTGTTACCGTGGAATCACTAGACGACGCGATAGCGTTTATCAACCAAAGACCTAAGCCGTTGGCACTGTATGCGTTCAGTGATGATGACAATGTGTTAGAAAAAATCATTGCGCAAACCAGTTCTGGCAGCGTGTGCACCAATGACACTATGATGTTTATGACAAACCCAGAGTTACCTTTTGGTGGGGTAGGTAACAGTGGTATGGGTAACTATCATGGACGAGCAGGCTTTGACACCTTTAGTCATTTAAAAACCGTGATGAAGCGTGCTTTTGCCCTTGATGCACCCTTTAGATACGCGCCATATTCCAAACTTAAACTGTCATTGCTTAAAAAACTTCTGTAAGGAGACACTGTGCCACAACCTTTTCATCTAGCGATTCCAGTGACTGATATTGTACTTGCCGACCAATTTTACGGCGGCCTACTTGGCTGTGAAAAGGGCCGAAGTGACACAAAGTGGATTGACTGGAATTTCTTTGGTCACCAGTTGGTTACTCATTGTGTTGACCAAATGCCCGCAAAGCCACAACACAATGACGTAGACAGCCATGCGGTTCCCGTGCCCCACTTCGGTGTAGTGCTGAAGATGGACGCATGGGAGGCATTGAGTCAAACCCTTAAAGCGGCTGAAATTCCTTTTATTATTGAGCCCTATGTGCGCTTTAAAGGGCAAGCCGGCGAACAAGCGACTATGTTTTTCAACGACCCCTTTGGCAATGCACTCGAATTTAAAGCCTTTGCTGACATTGAGCAGCTGTTTGCTACTGACTAATAAAAAATACGAGACTGTCTGCGCGGCCTAAATTTGTAATACAGCAAAATAAAGCCAGTGAAGGTAAACAGTAGTGCACTCGCTGCAAAAGCTATCAGTAGCGGGTGGTTAAAGTCAGAGCGCTCGTCATAGTCCATAATATGCAGCATCCACATAAAGTCGAAAAGTCGCCACGTATCTGTTCTTACGCGTTCAACTTTTCCCGTGGTGGGTGATAGGTACAGGTGAGTATTGTCTTCGTCATTAAAGACTACTTGCCACAAAGGTGGGGTTAGGTGACCTACCTCTTGAGGCAGTGCTTCAAGTAACAGCACAGAACGAATCGACGCTGTGCCTGCATACTGGGCTATGGCCAAGGTTTGAATATCGTTTTCTTGTATTACTTGGTAAGGAATGCCTGTTAACGCGCTGTAACGAACAACACTGCTGCCATCTTCCACTTGATAAACAGGCTCTGCCCGCAATGGATCCACAAGTACCCTGTGGCTGAATGACAACAACGCATTAGGAGAGTGTTTGGCAAGAATGCTTGAGGGAGCAACCTGAGCTTGTGTCCAAGATACCTCAGGCTCAATTTTAAGGTGATTGCCACGAACCTCGTCGATGGGAAGCCAAGCCATGACCAACCCGCTTAAAAACCACAGACTTATTTGCGCAGCCAGAACTATACCTAGCCAATTGTGAAGCGAACGACTCAGTTTATACATGAAAAAGTGCTCATTATCTTTGTTGTTATCAGAGCATGTAACTCACTCATTCAAGTGAGTTACACTTTATTAGCGACTGTTATATCAACAAAAATTTATCCATTGCGCAAATTTTTTACCATTGAGCTCTAGATAACGAAATGACTATTGCGAGGCTTCTACCGCATCTAGCACAATACTTTTACCCCGACCACTTGCTTCTGATGCGGCATCTAGCCCCTCAGGTGTGCGTTTAATCAAGTGCACATCACCAAACCGGCGGTTGTCTATGACGTACCCCATTCCCTCAAGGGTGCTTACTACGTTTTCGTCGAAACCGTCGTGCATGCGGATAGTATTTTCGGGCAAAAGTTGATGGTGAAAGCGAGGAGCATTCACCGCGGTGTTTGCATCAAATTCGAAAAGTAATCCGTTAAGTAAGGACTGGGTGACCGATGAAATTATCGTGGTGCCTCCAGGTGAGCCTGTTACTAATACAACACCTTTGTCGTCGGTAACAAGGGTAGGTGTCATAGACGACAGCATACGCTTGTATGGCTGGATGGCGTTTGCATCGCCCCCAACGGCCCCAAAGAAGTTGGGTACACCAGGTTTGGCACTGAAGTCATCCATTTCGTCATTGAGCAAAAAGCCCGCTCCGGTAACCACCACGCCAGCACCAAAGGTCAAATTAATGGTCGTTGTATTGGCCACCGCATTGCCCCATCTGTCCATCACAGAAAAGTGGGTGGTATCTTCACTTTCTATTAGACCAGGTTTGATATCAGGCGTTGATGAAGGACCGTCTTGCTGGATTTCACTTGCACGCATAGCAATGTAATCGTGATCAACCAGCTGTGATACTGGTACGTCAACAAAGTCCGGATCGCCCATATATTCTGCGCGATCGGCAAATACGCGTTTGCCAATTTCAGACATAATATGCAAATACTCTGCACTGTTGTGTTCAGGTAGCTCATGAGATTCTGCATAAGCGTCTAACATACCAATCCACTGTGCCACTGCCACACCTCCCGAACTAGGAGGCGGTGCTGTGACCAAGGTATAGTCATTCCAAGACAAGGTAAGCGGTGCACGCCAAACTGCGTTGTAGGCTTTCAGATCTTCAAGGGTAATCAAGCCACCATTGGCTTCCATAAAGGCAACAATTTTATTGGCAACTATGCCTTCATAGAATCCCGCAGGGCCTTGCTGTTGAATAGACTTTAACGTCTTGGCTAGCTCAGGCTGGAAAAAGCGCTCTCCTGCCACAGCACTACCAAAGTAGTCGCCAAAGTTACTTTCTAGGTCGCGCTCTTGCAGCCTACCCATGTACCACTGAATGTTATTGGCGAGCTTTTCAGGAACAATAAACCCTTGCTCGGCTAGTTCTACCGCAGGAGCAACTAATCTTGACCAAGGCAAAGTGCCATACTTTTTATGAGCCTCCCACATGCCGGCTACCGTACCGGGAATACCTGACGCCTTAGCGCCAAACAAAGATTCGATAAACTTAACATTGCCCTCTTCATCAAGGTACATGTCGCGATGGGCGCTCGCGGGTGCCATTTCACGGTAATCCAGAAAGTCAGGGCTTCCATCCATTGAAATGGTCATGAAGCCACCCCCACCAAGGTTACCCGCTTCTGGCAGTGTAACGGCCAATACAAATTGAGCGGTTATGGCTGCGTCTACCGCGTTACCACCGTCCTTCAATACCTGCATAGCTGCATCGGCACTGAAGGTATCTGGCATAGCCACGGCTTGTTGTGCAGATACTTTTGGTACCTCAGGCGTATTTTCAGTAGTTGACTCTTGAACCGCAGGGGAGCAAGCCGTGAGAAAAATTGATGTAAAGATCACGAATATTACAGTTTTCATTAGCATGCGTTCCTTTTTATTATTGTTAAATAGATGCGTGTATCAGCGTCATCACGGGTGTTATCCGATCATTATCAAACTTGCCACAAAATAGGCGACAAGAGTCATAGCCCCTGCAACGAGTGCGTAGGGCAGTTGTGTTTTTACATGGGTCAGTACGTCACAGCCTGCCGCTAACGACGATACTGCCGTGGTGTCGGAAATCGGCGAGCAGTGGTCGCCAAATACTCCACCACCCAAAATAGCGGCAATCACCAGTGAAGGAGGTAGCCCAAGGGTTTGAATTAGGGGTACACCTATGGGGATCAAAATAGCAAAGGTGCCCCATGATGTGCCTGTAGTAAACGACATTACCGCACCTGCTAAAAACAGCATAGGTACTATCAATACCAAAGGTAGGAATTCGCCCACGATCCCTGCAACAAAGGCACCAGTGCCTAATATCTTGAGGCTGTTACCCAAGGTTAGTGACAACAAAACAATTGTGACGAGTGGAAGCAATTCGCCCATGCCCTTAAAGCCCACGGTGACTGCTTCTTGATGTGTAAAGCGCTTGTGCACTAACAGTAAACCGTAAGCTACTGCCGTGGCTAACGCTGTAGCGTAAAGCACTGATTTACTGCCACTACCTTGTGACAATACGCCATCGCCGGTCCACAACATAAAACCGACCATACTGACAACCATCGTCAGTAAGGGAAGCAGCATAAATCGCGCTTTGGTAGCCTCAGCGGTTTCTTGAACTACCGTGGATTTGGTTAATGATGCTTCCTCTTCAACCATAGGGCCGTGGACTTTGTCGGCAGAGATGGTGTACGCCACAATAAGTAGCGTGAAAATGGCGTAAAAGTTAAAAAATACGCTGCCCCATAATATAGAGGCCGAAGACGCCGGCAGTTCGTAAGCATCCAATAAACTTAAAATAAATGCACCCCAGCCATTAAGTAGAATAAGAATACAAATAGGCGCGCTGGTGGAGTCGATGATATACGCCAAACGAGCTCTACTCATGCCAAAGCGGTCATACAAGCCACGTGCAAAAATACCCGCCGTAAGCACACTTAAGTTCGATTCGATGAACACCGCAATACCAGTAAACATGGTTAACCCACCCACTTGTTTACGGTTTTTGGCAACGCCTTTATTTACCAGGTAATTAACGGTTGCAGTAACGCCGCCAGAATCTCTGATAAATGCCAGTAAAGCACCAACCAGCACCGAGAATATCAATACACGAGTGTTACCTGGGCTAGAGGCTGTATCTACCACACGTTCGATTGCGTTAATAGGTGCAAGTAAGCTGCTGACCGAAGCATCGTTGACCACTATGAGTAGCTCTGCACACAGCACCGCTAAAGCAAGGGCTAAGATAACTTCTTTTTTCCAAAAGACGACGACAATGGCCACCAATGGGGGGATGATCGACATCCAATCCATATTAATTCCCGTTAAATCATTGATTGTTTTTTTACTGCGATTGCGATGCCAACCTGCAATCAGGCTAACAAACTGTGCCAGCAATGCCAGAGAGTATGAACAGACGGTTTCAAGGAAGAGGAACGCCGTGTTTTATTCTTGGTGTTATCTCGGCATGGACACCATTAAGCCTACCCAACTCAACACACTAATACCAGTAAAAATAACCCTGTAATCGATAAGGTAAACAGGCTAACCGATGCTTTTTATTGGCATTTACATCGTCACTCATTAGTATGGTGGCACAATAGATTTCCGAGTTTCCTTCTTGCCTTCTTTTTCACGCTTTATTCAACAATCAATCGCACTTTTTACCTTGTTGTTTTGGGGGGGAACAGTTAGCCATACCTTAGCTGACGACACTGCGGTTAGTGTGAAGCATATGGTGGGGCAAAAAATCATGCTCGACCTACGCTATTTTTGCAGTGATGGCACCTCGTCAAGCTCCTGTCGTAAGGGAATGACAGTGCTACCCAGCGCAATCAAAACCATGTTGGTAAAGCATCACATTGGTGGCGTGATTTTGTTTTCCGAGAACATCGAATCTACTGCGCAGGTTTCAGCACTGACCGCAGCGTTGCAGAACACCATGACAGACGCTGAACTTCCCAGCATGTTCATCGCGGTAGATCAAGAAGGGGGACGAGTCGCTCGTTTCCCCGCACATATGGTTACACCGTTTTTGGGCAATATGGCCATAGGTGCAACCTTTGATAAAACGAAAAGCCAGTTTTCAACGCAAGTCGGGGAGCATTTGGGTACTGCACTTCGACAGCTTGGCGTGAACGTTAACTTCGCACCCTCGGTAGACGTTAACAGTGAACCCCGCAACCCTGTTATTAACGTGCGTAGTTTTTCGTCGTCGGCAAATACGGTGGCACAACTGGGAGCATCTTTTGTGTCGTCCATGCAGCGGCAAGGCGTTTTAAGTGCACTCAAACACTTTCCCGGTCATGGTGATACTCAGGTAGACAGCCATACAGGGTTGCCTTTGGTTACCCATGATATAGAAACTACAATGTCCCAAGACGTGTTGCCTTTCGCACATATCATTCAATCCGACACGCCCCCTGCAATGATCATGTCGGCACATATTCAATATCCCTCGCTAGACAGCAACAAGATGGTCACAACACAGGGTAAAGCCGTGTTTGCACCAGCAACACTGTCCAAGCCTATTCTTACGGGTCTTTTGCGAAACACCCTCAAGTATCAAGGGCTGATTGTGACCGACGCCTTAGATATGGCTGGTATTGCCAATTATTTTTCGCAACAAGAGGCCGTAGTTAAAGCCTTTGATGCTGGAGCGGACATAGCGCTCATGCCCTATACCATCAGAACGCCCGAGGATATTGCACAGTTTGATGGCTTTATGACTTCATTGGTTGATGCAGTATCTAGCAACATTGAAAGCGCAGCGTTAAAAGCGTCTTACCAACGTATTATGGCCGCGAAGCAAAGACTAACACAGCTAAATCCTGCTCAGGTTGAAACAATAACGGCCAATGACCAAGTGCTTATGAGGCAAACACATATAGCGCAGGGGCGTGAAATAGAAACGGCATTAGCACAAGCATCTATAACTTCGTTGTATGGTGCTCATGATTTGGCAGCCGACGCCAAACAATGGCTGGTGTTGATGCCAGATTCGCTCAGGTGCAATGCTATGCAAACGGCTATGGCTACCGTGGATCCAAGCGTGAATGTCACTTGCGTTTCCTACTCAACAAGAACGCCACAACACTCACTCGTTAGTAATGTGTCGGCAGATGCTGTACTCATCGGCGATATCAGCCCAAGGCACTCTGCCTACGAAATGGGTAACGAAAACTTCAATGGCGAACCACGATCAAGCTCAGCCGCTCAATACGCTTGGTTGACTCAACAGGCGCAATACTTCCAAAACAAAAAAGTGCCGATGGTTTACGCATCATTAAGGATGCCCTATCAGAATGACGGTCTCTCCGCACTGGCAGATGTCGGCTTGGCAACCTACAGCTATCGCGCTGATACTATGCCCGATGGCACAACTTACGGTGCCGCTTTTAATAGCTTGGCAGAAGTTTTACTAGGTAAGCATACGCCCCAAGGTAAGTTACCCGTTCCAACTCAACACTAGTTCTTTGTTGCGGGGTAGAGTAAATAGGGCGCCCGTAACGTCATAAACTCTGCAAGGTCTTGTTGCCAAAGTTGCCTAATCTCGTCAGCTGATTGGTTGTTTTGTATGGCTTCTCGTAAGGCTGATGACCCGGCCAACAAATCAAAAAATCGAGGACGGTCAAAAAAGTTAACCCCAGCCTGTTCAAAGGCAGCATGGGTTTCTATTAAGAGTTCAATGTTCAACCCGTCAAAGCTGGTTGTTGAAAACACACTCGCTTCAAGGGTTTGGCCGTTGAGTTTTGGATTGGGTGCGCCGCGATTAGGATTCACTTTGATTTTTGTATCACCCAATGACACCTGATGGTGACCCATGAGTTGAAAAGGTAAATCTGTGCCTCGTCCAATACTTACACTGGTGCCTTCAAAAAAGCATAAGGTTGGATAAAGCTGTATAGACAGGCTATTGGGCAAATTGGGGCTGGGGGCAACGGGCAAATCGTAGGGCATGGCTTTGTGGTAGTTAGCCACTGGAATAATACTCAACGAGAGTGCGTCAGCGTTTTCTATCCAACCCTCACCTTTGATCATCAATGCCAGTTCCCCCAGTGTCATACCGTGTAGTACGGGAATAGGGTGTATACCTACAAACGAGCTGAATTCGTTTTGTAATACAGGGCCGTCTACAAAGCGTCCATTAGGGTTGGGGCGGTCAAGCACAACTACGTGAATATTGTGTTCACTCGCGGCTTCTAACACGTAGTGCAGGGTGCTTAAGTAGGTATAAAAACGAACGCCCACATCTTGTAGGTCAAATACAATAGTATCTATTCCTTGCAGCATCTCTGTGGTTGGCTTTTTAGTGTTGCCATAAAGTGAGTGAATAGGCGTGCCTGTTTTGGTATCAGTGTTATCCGACACACGAACGCCCGCACCTGCTTCCCCGCGAAAACCGTGCTCCGGCGACATCACACTGACAACGTTCACTTTGCTATCTAATAACAAGTCTAACAAGTGTATATTGCCCACCAAACTACTTTGGTTAGCAACCAAAGCCACATGCTTGTTGACAAGTAATGGGAGGTAGCGGGCTATCTGTTGAGCTCCAACGCTAATATCGTTGGTTGTTTGAGCCTGTGAATTTGAGGTTGCCACAGAACTTATGCAAAAGCTGATCAGCAATAGGCAAACTGTGAATAAACTAAGGCGTTTCATCAATGGCACGCCTCAGGTAGCCTTCATTATCTTTAAGACTGGCGGCTGCAATATCAGCGTTGCTTCCAGTCAGAATCATCAAAATAGCGACTTTAGCGCTGTATTTGGCGGCTTCCAATGCGGTTTGTGCGTCTGATGAACTACAATCTGTGGCCTGCATCACAATGCGAAGTGCCCGAGCTTTGAGCTTTTCGTTAGTGGCGTTTACGTCAACCATAAGGTTTTCATAGACTTTACCCATACGTATCATCACTGCGGTACTTAACATGTTAAGCACCAGCTTTTGTGCTGTGCCTGCTTTCATGCGCGTAGAGCCGGTTAATGCTTCAGGGCCAACAACCGGGCATATATTCAAATCGGCGCTTTCAAAAATTCTAGCGTTTGCACTACAGGCAATAGCTGCGGTAGTACAGCCTATATGATTCGCGTAGTCTAAACCACCGCAAACGTATGGTGTGCGCCCACTGGCCGACAATCCTACTACTGTATCGCTGGGAGTTATGTCTAGGTTGGCAATATCTTGCTTACCTGCATGATAGTTATCTTCTGCACCCTCTACGGCATGCTGAATTGCACGTTCGCCGCCAGCAATGACGCCAACGACCAAACTGTCTGGCACACTAAAAGTAGGGCGGCATTCAACCGCATCCAAAATGCCCAGTCGCCCGCTAGTACCCGCACCTAAATAAATCAGTCTGCCGCCCGCTTTCATCCCTTTTACGATGGCTTCTATCAACTCAGCAATGACAGGTAATTGAGATTGTACCGCCACGGCTACTTTGTGATCTTCCGCATTAATCTTTTGCACAATGTCGAGTGCCGATAAGGTATCAATGGTTAGGGTGTCGGGGTTTCTACCTTCGGTAGTAATGCGGTCTAAATCGTTTACCAATTGGGTAGACACAGAAGAAGTCGCTTGAGAGGTCATGTATGGCGCAGCCCAGGTAAGTTGTACAGTGTTAATAACATCAAGACGATAGAGTAAATGGGTATTTTTGTACACAGACAATTTGAATTTAAAACACTCGTGATACACTGTTCCTTTACGTTCTCTGACAGGTAAACCCATTTCGTGAGTCGCCAAACCCAAGCCATCATTCATGCCGATGCTATTATCAACAACTTTTCTGTTTTATCGTCAACCGCACCCGATTGCGATGCTATGGCAGTGATAAAAGCTGATGCTTATGGCCACGGTGGGGTGAACGTCGCGCGACTATTAAGAGGGCGAGCAAAGCGATTTGCCGTCGCCATTATTGAAGAAGCCTTAGTACTACGCGATGCGGGTATTGTCGAGCCTATTGTGGTGCTTGAGGGAGCTCATCAACCCAGAGAATGCGCCTTAGCATTTCAGCACAACTGCATATTAGTCATGCATACTCAGCAACAACTTGAATGGGTAAGGCACTGTGAACCCGACCGGCGACCAGCTATTTGGTTAAAGGTAGACACAGGCATGCATAGGCTCGGTTTTGCTGTTGATGAAATAGAACACATTGTTCAAGCCTATCATGGTATTTTGTGTGAGGAGACGGTGTTAGCCACGCATTTAGCCTGTGCTGATGATGAGCAAAGTGGGGCCACGCCAGCACAGCTAGCAGCATTTAGTAAAGTTGCCGCCCAATTCAATTTTCCCGTGAGTATCGCAAACTCTCCTGCCACCATTTTATGGCCCCAAAGCCGTCGTGGTTGGAACCGTTTAGGGGTTGGTTTGTATGGCAGTCAGCCGACAGCAGGTAACGTTAACATCAAGCCAGCAATGACCTTGCGCTCAAGTGTTATTGCACTTCGCACTGTTCCCGCGGGTGATTCAGTGGGTTATGGACAAACCTGGACTGCAACAAGAGACAGCCGAATCGCAACAGTGGGCATTGGTTATGCCGACGGTTATCCTCGCCATTGTCCTAATGGTACGCCGGTCGTAATAAACGGCAGTAAAGCCGAGCTGGTGGGGCGTGTATCTATGGATATGATAACCATAGATGTGACAGACATACCAACTGTGTCTATTGGTGACAGTGTGGAACTATGGGGCGAGAATTTGTCTATTGATGAAGTTGCCAGACACGCTGGCACCATCAGTTACGAATTAATGACGAGAATATCTGTCCGTGTGCCACGTATTGTGCGGCATCGATGATTTTCGTCTATGAGTAGACCAAAATCGAATTGGTTTACGACGCAAACTTGTAACTATAATGTAAACACCAACGAGCAGGGACAACAAGGACTACTTCTTTGAAGCCTTCGTTGGTTAAACATATAGAGAGGTTGTTATGCGTACAGCGTTTTCTCGTCCAAGGGTTAATCGCGGAGCCGTCAGTAAGCCGCCTAAACCTGTTCACAAGCAGGAATCTTCCTAACCCTGTGTTTAAAAAGTTAAATAAAAAAGAGCCCTGCAAAGGGCTCTTTTTTTGATGTTTATTAGAAGTGGGTACTAACTATTGGAGGGCTGTAGCTCACCGTGTAGCTCTTCTTCAGTCCCTGTTGCTGGCTCTTTTTCTACCAGCGCAGTGAAGTAACGTTCTGGCCTGTGATTCAAAGAAATCACCATGTTCAAGCAGAATGCCGCCAAAATAGATATCACTACTAGTGGCCATGCAATAAAGAGTAATCCACAAGACAAAATCACGCTGTCTACCGCTAGCTGAAATGAACCCGCACGCACGTTAAAACGATTTTGTAGATAAAAGGCGAGAATACCTAACCCACCCAAACTAGAGCTATGACGGAACATTATCAACATGCCAACCCCAATAAGAATACCGCCGAAAATGGCCGCGAAAATAGGGTTAACGTGGCTAATATCAACAAAGGCGGGGATCTGCTCTGTTAAAACAGATACGGTAGTTACCGAGATGAAGGTGTTCAGTGTGAAACGCTTACTAATTTGTGTCCACGCTAGTGCGTAAAACGGCAGATTGATAATGAAAAACAAAAGGCCGAAATCTAGCGGTAGGGCATAAGTTCCCAAAAGTGCTAACCCAGCTGCACCGCCCACCATTAAATCTTGTGATTGAAACAAGAAAACACCAAATGCAACGAACAGCCCTGCACTAACTAGAGCAAATATATCTTCAACAACACTGTGTTTTGCGTTTTGCATAGTGTGATAACCGAAAAGAAAAGACCGATTAATTATACGTTTGCTGAGCCAAGCTGGTAAGTTAGGGAAGTCACTAGATATTGTGGGGTAAGAGTTAAAGGTACGTTATCCTTTACGAGTCTTGTATCACTGGTGAATACCGTGTTGACTCAATGTAAACGCTGCACCGTTTTGATGCCTTTTGGAGGTTTATTCAACACCTGAGTAAACGACAATATCGATTTTATTGAACTCGACCCTACATTTCATGCCTCCTAAATGAAGTGGGCTATAGGCGTCAATTCGGCTGCCATTGGCAGAAAAAACCGTATCCCATATCAAAAAATCGGTGGTATTGAGTTGTCGTTCTACGCTGTATTTGGGAACACCGGGGACAAAGTTGTCGCACAGATAAATGACTTCTTTTCTGGCTTCAATCCATGAAAATGTCACTATGATCAGCAAAGCGATTGCGCATATAGACACAATATCGAAGATAATGGAGCGTTTCATCGCTTGCATAAAATAAGTACCTAACTGCTCTTTACTGTCTCGGATGAATACAACCCCACAGACTTTTGTCGTTGTTTTACCCTAAATAACTTCAAGATGCAAAATGCCGTCATTCTAGAAGTGGATAGCAGTAATAAACCTTGAAGTGCCCTTTATACTCTAAAATTTACTTTGTGAAAGTGCGGATTTTCGGTAATAGCAGTAAGTGTGCTGATTCTATTGGTCGCGATAGTCTGCTTACCTTTCACCGATTGTATAATGAAACAGTTTTGTTTTTGCTCGTTTGTACCTGTGGCGTAGGCTCGACCTTTAAACTTTTCACCGCTGACTAATGTGATTAATACGTCAAAGCGGTAGTTGCACGCTATGGTAAGGTAATTGTGCAGTTGTGTTTGGATTTCCTTATCACTTTGACTCATTGTTTTTCCTATTAGCTCTGCTTTTTTACATGGTAACCACTAAGCTACAGAAGTAGGTTACCGGTACGCCAATCGCAGTGGCGAGTAGTGGTGCCATGCGTAGCTTCCTTGAAATAATGTAAAAACGGTTTTTGTAGGCGTTAAATCTACAATCATTTACTAAGGTAAATTCACCTTGCTTAAGGGCAGAGGTTAAGAATTTCAACGCATCACGCTCGCTTTTCCCAAGCCTTAACGTCGTGTCTAAATAATCCTGCCATAGGGTTGAATGGTAGGTTTTTACGTAGTCACCAAATTCTGCCGTAACTACATGCTCTAAATACAATACATAAGCAAAACGCAGGGCAAATAAGACACTTGTAAGAAATAAAAGTAACGAATAATCCACAATTGCCTCCAAGCAAATCCGCTACTATATCGCACGGTTGGGAACGAGAAAGCCGCACCTTAGATCAGTTTTAACCGATTGAGATTTAAACGAAATACCAATATGCACGACTAACCTAGGTGTGGTCAATAAGTGGTCGACAATTCTTAAGGCATTATTAGTGCTGTTGCTATCACTAGCATAACCACACCTACCGCGCATTCGAGTATTTTCCATGCCACAGGCTTAGCAAACACAGGCGCAAGTAATTTAGCGCCAAAGCCCAAAGAAAAGAAAAATGCGAATGAGGCTAGCACAGCGCCGATTCCAAAATCTAACTGGTTTGGATGGTACTGAGTAGATACTGAACCAAGTAGTACCAAGGTATCTAAGTACACATGAGGGTTTAACCAGGTGAAGGCCAAGCACATGGTGATTGATTTCCACAACGGAACAGTTGTGTTGTCTTGGGCTTTCAACGCATGATCGACAGTAAATGCAGAACGAAAACTCAGAAATGCGTATGTCACAAGAAAAACAGCCCCACCATAACGCGCTACTACTTCAACTGTAGGATAGCGATTAACCACCGAGCCAAACCCTGCAACGCCAGAGCTAATAAGTATGGCATCGGAAATTGCACATACACAGCACACCGCAAAAACGTGTTGTCGTTTAAATCCTTGTTTTAAAATAAAGGCATTTTGTGAACCTATAGGAAGAATTAGCGATAGGCTTAATGAAAAACCTGCCAGAAAAACAGAGACATCCATGCTGTATTAGTTACTTTGAACCGAAAAAGGTAATGAAGAATAACAGATGATTACAATACTGGCATGTCCATCGTAAATGAACGAGAGTTTCCCTCGTCATTTACTTGATACACTCTGTCATTACTGGTGTTTATGGCTGTTAGCCAACCTGCGCAATCTATACATCTAGCTTGGCCCAGCATAGATGGCACACCCAGAATTTGTGTGGTATGCCCGCAATAAATTCTTTTACCCGAAATATGATCAAGTGGTGAAAAGCATTTTTGCCAAAGTAGATCTTCTTCGGTTTGGTGAGACATCGCCGTCTCAGGGTTTAAGCTACCATGTACAAAGATTGCTTCATTGGTTTCATGATAAAGTTTTAACTCACTTAAAAATTGCAGGTGGCTGTCGTCCATAGTACCGCCATAGCTTTTTAAGGTAGCGTCTCCACCACAATATCCCCAATACGTTGATGCTTCATCGTCTTTCATCGCGTTAAGTGCCATGACCTCATGATTACCTTTGAGAAAATGGCATTTAACATCACTTTTCTGCAAGGAAATCAGTTTTGAAACAACACCTCTTGAGTTGTTGCCTCGGTCAATATAATCGCCAAGAAATACGTACTCTGTAGCTCCCGCTTGCGCAATTACAGATAACAGATGCTCTAATTCAGCGAATCTTCCATGTATATCTGCAATTGCGAAGGTTGACATATTTCTACCGACTCAGCCGATTAAACTGACCCTATTGTGTCACTGGCAGTTTGTTGCGAAAGGCCGAGGGGTACACATTGAGCAAGCCTGTGCGTACCGGTGACCAAAATGCCGATAACAGAATTAACGACAGGCCTGCAATAACACCACTGACTGCAAATGCACTAGACACAAAGCCAAATTCGCTGAACACATTGGTGTATACATAGAGTACATAGAATAAGGATGAGACCATAAGTGCACGACGGTCTAACGTTATTGAAACCAGTGCTAAGCCAACATACACCACCAGTACTATAGAGGCCGCTGAGAAGCTAGCATCCAGATTAAATACATCAAGTAGCGAAAAAATTGAATGTACAATCAGTGGAGCCGCAGCGAGGTGAAGCCAAAATGCAACATCCGAACGTTTGGTGGTTCTTTGTTTATCCGAGACATCCCAAAAAACAGCAAGAGATAACACCGCTACACCAAGACCAAGGGCAATGTAGGCGGTTGTTGTATCATCTATTCTGTTGTCGCCAATCAGACCTGCAATAATGGTGTAAGCAAAGCTAGCAACAACACAAGCAAGCGTAATTGGCACACCAAACCTACGCCAATGCACGTAAGCCATAAGCGCGCCAAACGCGCCAGCGCTCGCAGCAATGGTAATAGGTGAAGCCACATCATCCAGTACCGTGAATACCAGAGAAACACTGGATGCGATAAATAAAATCACTAACACAATAGAGGGTAAAGACATTTTCTTAACGCGAGAAAAATACTCTGCCAGTCCCCAAGAAATGATCATGGTAATTAATGGGCTTAGCGTATCGCTAACCACGCCCGCTAAAAATGCACTACAACTCACAAAAAGCAAACAGGCGATGACAACAAAAATGTCGTTAAAGCCCGTAATGAACTTAAACTGCTCCTCGTCCACCAATTTGCCTTGTCGGCTGTCTTCAATAAAGTGGCGAAAGCGAGTGACATCCGCTTGTTTAAACACCCCATGTTTTACCGCTTGATTTAAGTCATCTTCACTGTACATCGAGGCTCCTTAACTGTTTGTGTGGAAGCAGCGCAATCGCTGCTCAATTTTATACCTGTATTCAGCTTTGCACGCATTATTGTGTAAATCCACACAGAAAGTGCGTCAAATGGTAACAATTCGTTAAGTTACCATTTATGTGGATAGTTTGCGTCTCAGCCATGATTGGCCATTTGGCCATGTATCCATTGTTTTACCGGAACGACCCACTCATCAATCGGCCGATAAAATGCACCGTGTTCCTCTCCGGTCGAGATTGAGATTTCTTGATAAGAGGTTATAGATTCTGGTGACCTATCAACAACGTCATTGCACGAGCCCACGGTGTCAGAGGTTTCATACATGGAAAACAGATGACCGTGAATGGTGATATCCTCATTTCTAGCAAGTCCGCTAGTACATGCAGCCAAAATAACATAGTTTACGTCGGTGTCTTTTATATAACTCGAAGCAATCGCCGTAATAAAACCTCCTCTAGAAAACCCCACCAAGAAGATATTATGTGCAGGTACACCAGCCGCTTTTAGCGTGCTAACTTGACTCGCTAAGCTTTGCGCATAGTCAAAAGGCGGCGTATTTGCTGCTCTGTGTGTAGCGATGAGCTGATAGTTGGGATCCGATAAATGCTGTTTAATGGCGGGGAAATCATAAACCCCCCAACGGTCGTGAACTGGGGTAGGGTTGTCTCCCTCTACAATATAGCCGTGTGAATAAAACACAAAAACTTGTGATGCATCAATAGTTTCTGGGAGGTTTTCGAGTGCGGATTGACCGAAGCTACAAGCGCTAAAAAGTATCGTGGCGATTCCTAATGTTTTGTATTTGTTCATCATTTTCCTTGCGCTGCGCGTTAGCACCTACAACAGCCCCTAACGACCAGCATCTGATAGTTCGTAAATATATGCCTCTACATATTCACCATTTTCCAGCATCACCTCGGTGATCACACGCTGATAGCCCTCACCTTCAAAGTCATCTATAGCGGGCCAA
>JALUXV010000435.1 GCA_027013165.1 Alteromonadaceae bacterium | reverse complement strand
TATTGTACCCTGTCGCAATATGATGATGCTGAGTCTTGCTACCGCAATGCCATCGCTCTGAAACCCGATCTGTCCCGTGCACACAATAACCTGGGCAATATATACAAGGTAAAGGGCTTGCATGAACAGGCGTTGGCTTGCTATCAGCACGCCATGGAACTGGATCCTGATTTCTGGCAGGCCCATAGTAATTTTCTATTGTGTCTGAACTATCTTCCAGACTCTGAACCAAAACAGCTGTTCAACGAACATATAAGCTGGGGCGTGATCCGTACGCCGAAAAGCAGGGCTTGTCGGCAGCATTTCAATGTGCGGAAGAATGACAAGCTACTGCGTATCGGCTATGTATCACCGGATTTCCGTACACATGCGGTAGCCACTTTTTTCGAGCCATTGCTGCGTAATCATGACCCGAAGCAGGTCGAAATATTCTGCTACGCGGAAGTGCCTCGCCCTGATGCGACGACCAGGCGCTTGCGGTCACTAACGAGTGGCTGGTGTGACACGGTTGGCATGAATGACGAAGAACTGGTGCAGAGAATTTCCAACGATCATATCGATATTCTCGTTGATCTCGCAGGACACACTGCCAATAACAGGCTGCCTGTGTTCGGCTACCACCCTGCGCCTGTGCAGGTAAGTTATCTTGGTTATCCGAATACGACGGGGGTGGAAGCTATCAGCTATCGTTTCACGGATGTTATTGCAGATCCTGATGGTTCAGCGCCATTCTATAGTGAAGAGCTGGTACGTCTTGAAAGCGGTCTCACGCGATACCGTCCACCGGAGAATGCGCCGGAAGTTGGACCATTACCTGCAGCAAGGTCTGGAATCATAACCTTCGGCTCACTCAACAATGTCGTGAAGATGAACATAAGGGTACTCGACCTGTGGTGCCAGGTATTGCGTGCTGTGCCGGGTTCGAGATTGCTGCTGTTCCGAGACATGTTGCAAGGGGCAATCAAAGCCCGTTACCAGGAGTGGTTTGCTGAACGCGGCCTGGGTCCGGATCGAGTCGAACTACGCGGTAATCGTGTCAACACAGGTGCGCACATGGCGATCTATAACGAAATCGATATTGCTCTCGATCCTTTCCCCTGGAACGGTCATGTGAGCAGTTGTGAAGCGCTGTGGATGGGCGTTCCGGTGATTACGCTTTCTGGTCAGATGCACGCCGGGCGTTTATGTGCAAGTGTGCTGCATCAGTTAGCACTCGATGAACTGATTGCCGATTCGCCGCAGCAGTATGTGGAAATTGCCTCGGAGTTGGCTACCGATAAACAGCGTTTGTCAGGGTTACGTGAGAATATGCGCAGGCGTATGCAGCAAACTGTTTGTGATGGAGAGAGCCTGGCGCGTGAAATAGAGAAGGCGTATCGGAAAATGTGGCGGCGATGGTGTGCGGTGGGGAGTGAGGAAGAATGAAAAGGCGTGGCGGGACGAACTCACAGGATTTCAGCGCGCTGTATCAGCAGGCATTTACCCTGTTCCAGCAGGGGAATCTGGTGGTCGCCGACAGCCTTTTGCAGGAGATTCTCATCAGAAATCCGGGGAATCCCTATGTCTGCCACCTTTCGGGCGTCATTGCTAGCCA
>JALUXV010000434.1 GCA_027013165.1 Alteromonadaceae bacterium | reverse complement strand
CGAGAATAAAACTGGGTATCCAAGCGTTTGATTCACAGCGAATAATATAGTCGACTTTACAATGACCTTTGTAGATATTTAGTTTGATTGTACCCGTGTGATTTTTTACTGGAGCATCACCTACAACTGAGTAGGTAATAAGCTCATCTGTAACACCAGTAATGACTTCGTCGAAAGTTACTGGACCAATTTTGACAGTGCGAATTGTGTTAACGCCACCAGCAAGTTCGCTCGGTGGGCTAGGTGTGAGGTGGTTTAATTGAGTTGACCAGTCCAGTTAAGGATATAATTGAACTTTAGCTGGAGAAAGTAAATGGCCGGAAGAAAGCGGTATACGAAAGAATTTAAACTGGACGCTGTGAGCCTAGTGCTAGATCAAGGTCACACGCGCTCTGAAGTCGCCAGAATGTTGGATGTGAGTCAGCAAATTATTGGTCGCTGGGTCAAAGAGTTTCAACAAGATGATGACGGCCATGCGTTCAGAGGGAACGGCAAACTGACGCCAGAGCAGGCAGAAATCAGAAAGCTTAAAGCTCAGGTAAAACAGCTTGAAATGGATAAACGCATCCTAAAGGAAGCATCGGTATTCTTCGCCAAAGAAATGAAGTGAAATACGCGTTTATCGCCGAGCGAAAGAATACCTATCCTGTTGACCGGTTGTGCCGGTTATTAGGCGTTAAGCGCAATGGGTTTTATCGATATATGAATACCCAGCATCAACCTACAACGGTTGATGATAAACGAAAAGAAATAGTGGAATGGATGCGCAAGATTGCCAAAGTCAGTGAGCATAGCTATGGCAGTCGACGAATGCAAAAAGCACTGAATTGTTTGGGCTACCCTATCGGTAGACGTCTTACACGCCGACTGATGAAAGAAGCAGGTGTGCAGGTCCGTTACAAGAAGAAATACAAGGTCACCACAAACAGTAATCACACATTGCCTGTATTTGAAAATGTGCTGGACAGACAGTTTGATGTTGATTCACCCAATCTAGCTTATGTGCAGGATATTACCTATATCTGGACACAAGAAGGCTGGTTATATTTGGCCGTTGTTATTGACCTGTACTCGAGAAAAGTCGTTGGCTGGAGCATGGGGTCAAGAATGAAAGCCAAATTGGTGTGTGACGCGTTAACGATGGCGATATGGCAGCGTAATCCAAAAGCGGGATTGGTTGCCCATTCAGATCGCGGTAGCCAATACGCTAGTGCAGACTATCGACGCTTGCTTAAAGGACACCAATTTGTTGGCAGTATGAGTCGTAAAGGTGATTGTTGGGATAATAGTGTGGTTGAGAGCTTCTTCGGTAGCTTGAAGCAAGAGCTAGTGCACTGGAAACAATACCAAACTCGTTATGAAGCACAGCAAGATATACTGCGTTACATCACGACATTTTATAATCCTGAGCGGTTGCATTCGTATCTGGATTACAGGAGTCCAAATCAATATGAGGCGGACATGAAGAAATTGAAAAAAGTAGCTTAACTGGGTTGGTCAATTTTGGTTGACCACGTCACATTGATGTCTGGTAAGTAAACATCTAGCACAATGATATCTGGTTTATACAATTGGCAAAACTTAACTGCACTTTTA
>JALUXV010000433.1 GCA_027013165.1 Alteromonadaceae bacterium | reverse complement strand
AAAGCGTAACCAAGAATTCTGTTTCAAGCTCTTGCAAGCGCTCTGGTGATTCAGGTGAAATGGCCAAAATCTGATAGCCCATATCCACCAAGTCTTTTTCAATATCTTTAAGCTGGGCAAGCTGCTCATTACAATACGGGCACCACCCGCCGCGATAAAAAAGTACAATGCTGGGCTTTTGCATGGTAAGCGCTTGTAAGCTTACTGGCGAGCCATCTGCCATTTTAAGCGTTGCTTTAGGCGCCACTTGACCATTAAGCAACGGCGTTACTGAATCTGCATCTTCTGCAATAGTACCACGATCCAAAGCATACGCATTTGATGCGCCTGCTATACAGGCGAACATTAACATCGCCATAGCCACTAGTCTCTTCATCAACCCTCTCCGTTTTCATTTTTGTTTCTTTAGTTTTTGGTTATCCGCGCTTTGCGCGATGTCCAATATGACCGAGAAGCTTCACTAGAAATTTCGCGCTCCAATAAATAAACCGACAAATACTTGTATTGGGCGCTACTCACCTACAGCGAAATTTGCTTTTTACTGCTACTATAGCGCCAAAACTTGCTATGCCATTTTTTACATAGCACACGGGGTTAACTTCAAGCCTCCTAAGAACAAAGCAGGGACACCATGGCTCTTAAAGCGACCATTTTTAAAGCTGACATATCCATAACGGATATGGATCGCAATTACTACAACGACCACAACCTTACTATTGCCCGTCACCCTTCTGAAAATGACGAACGAATGATGCTGCGCGTGGTTGCGTTTATTGTTAATGCTCATGAACGCCTACAGTTTACCAAAGGGCTGTCTGACGACGACGTTCCAGATTTATGGCAAAAGAGTTTTAGCGATGAAATAGAGCTGTGGATTGAGTTAGGCCAACCCTCTGAGCAGCGCATCAAAAAGGGCTGCAATCAAAGCCAACAAATGATGATTTATTCCTACGCCGACAACAGCTTCGACGCGTGGTGGAAGAAAGAACATAACAAGCTACAAACCAAAAAGAACTTATCAGTTTTTACCTTGCCAGAGTCGCTTGCCGCTACTTTGGCCAATGCTGTTCATCGCTCTATGCAAATACAGGTTACTATTCAAGATGGGCAAATGTGGCTAACCATTGAAGGTGCAGATGTCACCGAGAGCGTTGAAGTGTCTATAGAGAAGCAGTTGTAATGAAAAAACTCTCTGCCGTTCAACTCAAACAGCAAGCACTGGTTTTTAGTGTAGCCGATAGCCTTGAAGCACAAGCGCTTGAAGAGTTAAAAGGTATGCAACAGTGTTGGTTTGACGTTCAGTATCACCAATTCCCCGGCTCTTTACTGCTTCGTTTTCAATTCGAAAATGAAGAAGTGGTGTCAAACGCTGAGCCCGAGCTAAAGAAGTGGCAGCGAAAATTAAGCGCAGCGCTGCTTAAAAAAGGCGTAGTGTTAAAAGATATGCGTCGACATCTTATATTCACCACACAAGGCCCAGAAGCGTAGCCTTGTTCAACTTCGCTGTACAATATCTCAGTATTCTGCATGCCGTTTTGCCAGGTAAATGTTTGGTTATAATCCTTTCATTTTTCGGTATAAAGTCTACTTACACTTT
>JALUXV010000432.1 GCA_027013165.1 Alteromonadaceae bacterium | reverse complement strand
TTTAACCCTTCCATTTGGTGATAGCTTAACGCATTTGCATCATGCTCTAAGCTGACATTGTATTGGACCAGTTTATACTGCACATCTATTTCAAATTTTGATTGCTGAATCACAACGTTTGTCGGGTTGTTCGACAAATACTCTTCAAGCGCTTGTTCAGGAGCGTCAACAAACAGCTTATAGTCAGTGCTCATTGCCGCAAGCACCCCAGTTTTTTCCAACGCCTCGCGAATGGATGAAATCGCATAGGGTAAGTTTTGGTAATCAAGCTGACGGATGAAGATAGAGCGATTGCCAAAAAATTGTGTTGCGGTGACGTACGCAGGCACAATAACCAGCATTGCTGGTAATATAATTTGCGGGCTGTACGACAGTTCCATTACCGCGGATAAGGCAGCTAAGGGAGCATGCAGTACCGCGGTGAGCATGCCCGCTATGCCCAAAAGGGCGAAACTGCTGGTGAATTCGGGCACGTTGATAAAGTAAGATAAAGGCAATAGAAGCACTGCGCCAGCGAGCATGCCAATGACCATAACAGGGCCAATAATGCCGCCGGGCACACCAAGGCCAATGGCACATACCGCGAGAATCACTTTACTCACAAGAATCGCGCACAATAATAAGGTGCCTGGGTCGCGGTCGAAAAGCTTTTCGACGTCTACAAAATTGGCGCCCAATGCCTCAGGTAACAAGGTTCCAACGGTACCCGTTATCAAAGCGGCCAGCACTAATCGCCAGACCATAGAGACGGGTCTGAAAAATGTCATTACGCGCATGAGTTGATGGTTAAACAAAGTGGCTAACATGCCTAGCAAAACACCAAGGAGCACTAAGTAAAGGTACATCCATTGGCTAAATGCATTAAACGACAAAAATGACAGTTCGTTGAATTCGCCAAAGACGATACGAGTAAGTACAGAGCCACAGGCAGCGGCAAGCATCACAGGAACAAATATATGGATTTTATATTCCCGAAGAACAACTTCCATCACAAAGATAACGGCGGCGAAAGGTGTATTAAACGACGCTGAAATGCCCGCTGCAATGCCGCAGCCGGCTAAAATGCGAATGCTGTTGTAGGGTAAGCGAAGCCATTGCCCGAGAAAACTACTGCCTGATGCGCCAAGGTGAACAGAGGGCCCCTCTCGGCCGACAACAAAACCGCCAGCCAGCGCCAACATACCACCGAAAAATTGGTTAATTGTGGTTCTAAATGGAATATGGCCGTAGTAATACTTCACCCGGTGGATGACGAAAGGGATGCCCATTCGATAATGCTTAAAGCCAGTAATATAGGCTATTAGCAAGATAAGTCCCACACTGACTAAGGGAAGAAGTAAGTACGCTGGCCAGTCACTATTAAACCAGCCTTGTAAGGTGGTAAGCCCCGTGGATTGCAGCCATTCCACACACAATCGAAATAGAATGATCAGTGAAGCCGCGCACACGCCTCCGACGATACCGAGTAAGCAAAGTTGGACAGACGTTCTTGGGTGAGCGACTTCTTGTCGTAAAGCCTGCAGGCGCATGATATGTTAATGTAATGTCGAGATATAATTAGCTTACCACAAACACTTGCAATTCATAATGTTAACTAC
>JALUXV010000431.1 GCA_027013165.1 Alteromonadaceae bacterium | reverse complement strand
ACCATGGTATGTTTCGGTTTTAAATGTCCTAAAGAACGTCTCCGCGTAGATATTGTCTGTCATCTTTCCAGGCCGATTCATACTTGGCTTTATCCCACACTTTCTTAGATGATTTTGATAGTCGTGACACGCATATTCAGTTCCTTTGTCGCTGTGGAATATCAAACCAGAGCAAAGCTTTCTGGACTTAACTGCCATGTCCAGAGCGTCTATTGTTAGCGTTACTTTCCTTTGCCTATCGAGTGACCAACCGATGACTTTTCGAGAGTACATATCGAGAACAACGGCCAGGTATATAAACTGTCCATTGAGTTTTAAATAGCTTACGTCGCCACACCATTGTTGATTTGGGCGGCGTGGGATTACGTGATTCATGATAAGGTTGCCTACCTTGTTGCAGGTGTTTTCTGGCAGAGGGTGACGTCGATATATTTTAGCGGCTTTACCAACAAGTTTTTGTTCGCGCATTATCCGCTCCACTCTTTTATGGTTGACCTGCCAACCTTGAGCCTGAAGCTGCTTATGAATGCGAGGACTGCCGTAATTTCCTTTATGAAGGGTGTAAAGACGATGGATTTCTTTCGTTAACTCAGTATTCAGCGCTTGGCGACGACTAAGCCCTTTATGAAACCATTTATAAAAGCCGCTCGTCGAGACTTGTAATTGAGTGCAAAGGTATCTGATGCCAAATTCATCACGTCGTTCGTTTATGAACGAGAATTTTTCTGACTTTGTTCCTTCAGATACCCCTCCCACTTTTTTAGGAAGTTGTTTTCCTTCTGAGCGTCCGCTAGAGCTTTTTTGAGCTTCGCAATTTCTTTGTCCTTACTGAGCTCTTCGTTGTTATCAGAGGTCTCTTTAGTCATTGAAATTCTTCTCGTCGGCTTTTCTTCAAATTTACCTGCTTTGTACTCTTGCCGCCAACGATAAATCATTATCGGATGTAGCCCTAGGATGTCCGCAATATCCTTTGCTTTGACGTCCAATCCTAGCGTTAACTTAACCACTCGAATTTTATATTCCAGTGAATATTCAACGACTCGTTCTGCGCTGACTATTTTCGCCATTTTGCACCTACCTGATATTTGGTTAGGTGTCTACTTTATAGGGGGAGCTCTCGAGCGACCGAAGGGAGTGATCTTTAGCGCCTTGTTATAAGCAAAGCCAGTTCCCGTGGTCTTTTTAAAAACTGATAAAGCCAGCATACGATTGATTGCTAACACAAACAAGCAAAACGACTGTGCATTGATATTTTTGATTTTGCAGAAGCTAGCCGCCATTTTAACTATCAAGTGTAATGGCGCTTGGTGGCTGAAAATAAGAATTTGGCGATAAAGCGCCTATTGCGCAACCTATGAAGTTGAAGCGGCGAAGTTAAAACCACCAAAGGCCAGAGCGATGCTAATGAAAACAGGTGAGGGTAGTTTTACTGGGATTTTTATAAAGCCAAACGCAGTTTAGGCTGACGCCTTATAACTTTAAGCTAAGGGGCGCAGGCACGTGGGGCATAATGGCGAAGCCGCCCCGCGTGTATGCGTCCCAGCGAACGAAGTGAGAGTGTTGATTGGGTTGTTAGGTACGTTTATAAACATCGGAGCGAT
>JALUXV010000430.1 GCA_027013165.1 Alteromonadaceae bacterium | reverse complement strand
CAAATTGGCAAAAGTTAGAGAGCAGGCAGCTAAAGGTGACCGCATTATATTAACAATGACCAGCCCGGGAGGATCAATGGTGCTGGGTAATAGGGTTTGGTCAGAGCTTCAAAGCATTAAGCGCGACGGCATTGCGATCATAGGTGTGACAGAGTCCCATGCCCTCTAAGCAGGCTATTTGATAGTGAGTGCATCACATGCATTTTATTCAACAGATGGTGCTTTAATAGGCAATGTGGGTGTATACAACAAAGTGCAGATTGCTAAGAAGACTGATGTTGTGGTGATAGGCAGTAGCAGAACCAAAGAGCTTTTTGGTGGCGATGGTGTGAGAACAAAGGAAGATATAAATATGCTCAAAGGGCGCATAAAGGAAATGAATACACTCTTCAGAACAAGGATCCTAGAAACACGGGCTGGTAAAATAAAAAACATCAATAAGGCTTTTGACGGAACGCCTTACGATAGCAGGCAAGCAATCAAGCTGGGCTTATCTGACGGGCACGCATCAGTCAGGGACATTGTTGCAACAGCAGTGTTAAATGACTACAATATAAAGCATGTATTCTCACGAAGAGATGTTCGATTTTGAAAGAGTGGCCAGACTGGGCAGACTTAAGCCCTGAAGATAAATTTGCAATCAAGGCTGTGTGCGAACGCAGCCTTTTGGCGTTTATTCAGTATATGTTTTATTACTGCAATCGCGCTGGCGGTCACTTTCGTTTGAACTGGCATCACCGCTGGATGATACGCGAAATCGAAGACTTAGCGTTCGGTAGAGTAAAAAAACAATCCCTCATTATTAATGTCCCACCCGGCTCAGGTAAGTCTGAGGTTTTCACGGTGTTAGCCAACGCATGGCTTGTGCTCACTAAGCCTAAATTCAAAGGTCTAAACATATCATTCTCAAAGTCACTGATGAATGACTTTTCTGACAGTACTCGATCGGTGTTAAAAAGCGATCCGATATCAGAGTTGTGGCCAGTGCAGTTTGGTAAAGATTCAAGTGACCAATGGACACTAGTTAATAGCAACGGAACCGAGAAAAGCGTGATGTACTACGCATCATTGGGCGGGCAGATTACCGGTAAGCGCGGCGGCTATATGGGACCCAATTTCGATGGCTGGATATTGATGGACGACCCCTCAAAGCCTGAAGATATGTTTTCCAAAGTAAAGCGTGAAAGAGGTCACAGGCAAGCCCAAAGTACAGTGAGAAGTAGGCGAGGCGACAAAACCCCAGACAATCCCACCCCTTTCATATTCGTGCAACAGAGGCTACACACTGATGATCTCACCGGATTCATATTAAGAGGTGGATTCGGCAAGACGGTTAACGTCAAGCACGTTGTTATCCCTGCGCTAGTAGATGAAGAGTACATAGCAACATTACCCAAGTGGCTCAGGAAGCGATGCTTGAAAGATGTAAGCAAGGGCAAGAAAGTTGACGGGCGTTGGGCTTACTGGCCAATGGAAGACATCGATGATATGTACGGGCAATGTGAAGCCAACGAATACGATTTCATGGCCTCAATGATGCAGGCACCCATAAAGATGGGCGGCAACCTATTCAAGTCAGACTGGTGGCAGTACTATGGAAAGA
>JALUXV010000429.1 GCA_027013165.1 Alteromonadaceae bacterium | reverse complement strand
CTCAGGGAATTGCCCGAAGGGAGTGGCCAAAACGACTTACATCTGTGTTGCGCCCTCTGGACATAGAATGACTATGCCACAGAGAACGCGTCGTGATCTAAGTCGTTTTGACTCACTCTGAGAGGGTAAACTTCTATGCGGATTAATGGTATGGACCCTCTCCTCCCATAAAGGCTTCAAATGAGCCAAGATAGAGTTGTTGAATCACTATCAAGAAGGAGAAGGTCACATGAATAAGGTAACAATAGGTTTAGATATCGCCAAGTCTGTTTTTCATTTAGTTGTTATGAATCAGTCCGGCAGAGTACTCAAAAAGAAGAAGTTAAAGCGTTATCAGGTGCTGTCCTATTTTAGCCAACTGGAGCCAAGTATCGTGGTGATGGAAGCCTGTGGCAGTTGCCATTATTGGTGTCGTGAGCTGACAAAAGCGGGGCATGAAGTCAAAGCCATCGCGCCGCAATATGTTGTGGCATACCGAAAAGGCAATAAACACGATTACAATGATGCAGAGGCGATAGCCGAGGCCTCACAGCGTGAAGGGATGCGATTTGTGCCGTTTAAGTCTCAGGAACAACAAGATATTCAGCTCATGCATCGTATTCGAGAGCGTATGATAGCGCAGCAAACAGCGTTGAGTAATCAGATAAGAGGCTCGTTGGCTGAATACGATATTGTGTATGCACGGGGCGTAGCGACCGTGGTGAAAGAATTACCTTTCACCTTGGAAGAGGCTGACAATGGATTGAGTATGCTAGCTCGCCAACTGTTTCAAGGTTTATTCAACGATTTGTTGGTGTTACGGGAGCGCATTAAGGAAATGGATAAGGAATTGAAAGCATTTGCACAAAACCACCCTGTATGCGAGCGCTTAATGAGCATGACCGGTATTGGGCCACTGATTGCTACTGCTTTATATGCAGGTATTGGACAAGGACAGGCTTTTAATAGTGGTCGACATTTAGCCGCTTGGTTGGGTATCGTCCCCAAACAACATACAACGGGAGATAACCCGAGATTGCTGGGTATCAGCAAACGCGGGAATACGTATTTACGCACCCAGATGATTAACGGTGCCAGAGCCGCCTTGCGCCATATCGGTGATAAAACCGATAAAGTGAGCCAGTGGTGTCGGGCTTGCTTAGCGCGAATGAGCTTTAACAAAGCTTGCGTCGCGCTGGCCAATAAGATGGCGAGAATGGCCTGGGCCATGCTGCACCATCAACAGGATTATCTGCCAGGGCAGATAAATAAAGCTGCGGTTTAGCCGGTCAAACCCAAACCAGTAGTAAGCACGTAAACGAAAACAGGAAGCCTATCAACGCATTGCAAAAGACAACGTACTGATGATTAACGGTTCATAACCATCTTGTTCAAATCAGATTATACCAAGGGCCTTCGAGGCCGCCGGATTGATGAGACAACAAGATGCGAACAACCATCAAGGCTAGAAGCCACATGACTTCACTAAAAAGCCGAATATATGGCAGCAATGAATCACGTTAATTAGTCAACACGGTGTCTTGCAATCGGAGAGGGTCCATATATGGTATAAGATGATTATTGCACCGGTTCTACCCGGATGTGGACTTACCAGCGTTTAAATCC
>JALUXV010000428.1 GCA_027013165.1 Alteromonadaceae bacterium | reverse complement strand
TCCGTAGGTGTTTTCTTCTTCCGCATTATTATCCAAGGAGGGGGAGGAGGCATGCCTACTGGTAGTCAGGGCATCTCTTCTGCTACTTCTCCGGTGCATCGGACAGGTGTTTCGCCCACAGCAACTGAGCGTACCATGGTTACCCTGCAAGGCCCTACGCCCACACCTACGCCTATTGCTGCTGTTGAAGCTTCTTCCAGTAATTTGGTAATTACAGAAGTAATGGGAAACCCGTGTGGAGGTGATCCTGCTAATGAGTATATTGAGTTGTATAATTTTTCAGATAGACCGGTATCTTTGCAAGGATTATGGTTAACTGATGGGCAGGCTGCTAAACAAATTGTTCCTGGGGAAGAAAGGTTTTCTGGTAAATCTTTTGGGGGGCAAGTGGACGTACAGTCTGAAATTTTGGCTCCTGGGAAGTTCGCTTTGATATTGGCACCGGCTTATGTGGCAGATGGTCACTCTCCATATATGCCTTATGTGCTTCCACCTTCTACTCTCATTTTGACCGTAAGCAAAGGGAAATTTATAGGCGATGACAACTATGGAATATCTGTAACGGGGCGAGATGTGATAGTTCTATATCATGGGTCGGGAGAGGCGATAGGGGAAGTGATTTCTACTTATGGCTCACCAGTGTTAAGCGGCTCTCCATTGTCCGTAAAGGATGATGGAAAGGATGGTATTCCCTTTGTGTCAAATAAGTGTTGGTCAGCTGAGCGCATCAATGCTGTTAATGAAGATAAGGAATATATGTGGCGTGAAAAAGAGGATGGAACACCCGGGTATGGGGATTACAATTCGCCCTAATGAAGGGCTAACCCCGCGTGCAGCGGACACGGCTTCGCCGTGCGCGACCGGTGGCGGTTTCAAGGCAAAGTAGCGTCGCCCGCCATCGTTCTGGGAAAACACGCCGTGCCGCTGACGCCCACGTTGGGCGGCTACGCCCGAAGGAGAAACGCACATGAGAATAGCACGCGAAATTCTACGAAATATGCAAGGCCCTCGGTGGCGCGTACCAGCGGTCGCAAGTTTTTCTGATGATGATTTGATTGCGGAACTTGAGCGGCGCGGCTACATCGTGAGCCGCCCAACACCCGCTGCACGGGACGGGCTATCGCCATACAAAACGCGGCGCGAGTGGCAAAACACTAACTCGGCTGGCAAGAATGTCGAGCCGTAATCCGCCCGCCCGTGAGCTTCACCGTTGGGCGCTGTGCCCGAAAGGAAGGCCATGATGGAAAAGTTTGATGTTGATAAATTTTTTGAGCGTGCCAGCAAGGAAGAATTTGACGACATTGACGCGCTTGCCACCAATCTCAAATGCGCGCTTGAGGTGGCCGCGTACATTCGTCACTTGGAGAACCACATTGAGCGGATGGAACAAAAACTTGGTGAATTATGGGACGACTACCGCCAGCGGTAGCGCCCAACCCCCGCTGCACCGGACGAGCCTTCGGCTCGCCGGTGAGCTAAACCGTTAGGCCGGTGGTGGTGAAAGGCGAAGGTGTGGTGGGCAAAAGCGGGCCGGAGCGGTGCGGGTTGCAGGCACAGGCGGCCACGAGGAAAAGCGAAGGTGCGAAAAGGCCGGCGGCAAGTCGGGGC
>JALUXV010000427.1 GCA_027013165.1 Alteromonadaceae bacterium | reverse complement strand
CTTGCACGTCGTGGTACCGATGAAGCGGTAATGGCAGAAAACAACATTGCGCCTATCGATTTGGTGGTAGTTAACCTTTACCCATTTGCTGCAACAGTAGCAAACGAAGACTGCACCCTTGAAGACGCCATTGAAAACATCGATATCGGTGGTCCTACAATGGTTCGTGCAGCGGCGAAGAACCACAAAGACGTTACCATAGTAGTAAACGCATCAGACTACGACACTGTACTTGCAGAAATGAATGCCAATGAAGGCTCATTGACTTACAAGACTCGTTTCGACCTTGCCATCAAAGCCTTTGAACATACAGCAGAATACGACGGCATGATCGCCAACTATTTCGGTGCTCGCCTTGAAAGCGCAACATGTGAAACCGGTTGCTGTGACACTGCAAGTGAATTCCCGCGCACCTACAACGTACAAATGAGTAAAAAACAAGACTTGCGTTACGGTGAAAACAGTCATCAAAGTGCAGCGTTTTACGTTGAAAACAACATTCAAGAAGCCTCTGTTGCTACCGCTGAGCAACTGCAAGGGAAAGAATTGTCGTTCAACAACATTGCAGACACAGACGCAGCACTAGAATGTGTTAAAGAATTCGATCAGCCAGCCTGCGTTATTGTTAAACACGCTAACCCTTGTGGTGTAGCTATTGGCGAAGACATTTTGTCTGCTTATGACCGCGCGTTCAAAACCGACCCAACCTCAGCGTTTGGTGGCATTATTGCGTTCAACCGCGAACTTGATGGCCCTACAGCTCAAGCTATTGTTGACCGTCAATTCGTTGAAGTTATTATTGCGCCAACCGTTAGCGAAGACGCTAAAACTATTGTTAGTGCTAAGAAAAACGTTCGCCTACTTGCCTGTGGTGATTGGGCAGGTCAACTTACCGATGGCTATGACTTCAAACGCGTTAACGGCGGTTTGCTAGTACAAGAGCGTGACTTCGGCATGGTAGACATGGACGACCTTAAAGTGGTTACCAAGCGTCAGCCTTCAGAAGAAGAGCTACGCGACCTTATGTTCTGCTGGAAAGTGGCCAAATACGTTAAATCAAACGCCATTGTTTACTGCAAAGACGGTATGACGGTAGGTGTGGGCGCAGGCCAAATGAGCCGTGTTTACTCTGCAAAAATTGCCGGTATTAAAGCGGCAGATGAAAACCTAGAAGTTGCGGGTTCTGTCATGGCATCTGATGCCTTCTTCCCGTTCCGCGACGGTATCGATGCTGCCGCAGAGGCAGGCATTAAAGCCGTAATTCAGCCTGGTGGCTCAATGCGTGACGAAGAAGTTATCGCAGCTGCTGATGAACATGGCATTGCCATGGTATTCACTGGCATGCGTCACTTCCGCCATTAATAATAAATAAAACCAGCGTTTGCTTAACACCAGTCAATTAAGCAAAGTGATTGGTTTACGAGAGGAAGTAATGGGCTTTTTACAGCCGTCTGAGGCATGGATGCCGAAGCCGAGCCCACAGGGACGTGCTTGCGGCGTGCAGTAAAAAGCCTGTTACTTCCTCTCGATGACGCTAATACAACCTGAAATGCTTAATTGACTGGTGTTGAGCGTTTGCTGGGGTTTTGTGTTCTTCTATTCTGTTAGCATTGGCGATAACTCGCTGATATTTCTAGACAGGAAGTCAGATAGGTGCAATACAATCTTGCTATGCTTAATCTAAATCTGAGTCCACTCAGTACAAGCCTAGAACCAATAACACCTAATAACGACATATGAAGGAATACAACAAGATGAAAAAATTAGCGCAAGTTATTCTCGCAGCAACGCTAGGAATGTCTGCAACCTACGTATCTGCTGACGCCATTAGCGATGCTGCCATGAGTGAAGCTCGTTCAGCGGCTGCCAAAGCTCGTGACGAATACCGCAACCCTCAACAAACCCTTCGTTTCTTTGGTCTTCAACCTGAAATGACGGTCGTTGAAATTTCTCCGGGTGGTGGCTGGTACACAGACATTCTGTACCCAGTCGTTAAAGCGGAAGGTCAATTTATTGCTGCGCATTTTTATGTGGACGAATCTAGCAACGAATACTACAAAAAGTCACTGGCTAGCTTTGTTGAAAAAACCCAACCGGGCATGCAATACGAAGGCACACAAGTGACCGCGTTTCACCCTGTAAATGCGTTAGAGGTTGCAGCACCTGGTAGTGCGGATATGGTGTTAACCTTCCGCAACGTTCACAACTGGTATATGCGCCATGGTGACGAGGGTATCGACAATGCATTTGGTGCTTTCTTTGCTGCACTTAAACCGGGTGGTGTGCTTGGTGTAGTAGAACATGAGCTACCAGAAAGTGCGGATGATTCAGCCATGGAAAGTAGTGGCTACATGAAGCGCTCTTACGTTATTGCTGCGGCACAAAAAGCAGGCTTTGTACTTGAAGCGAGCAGCGACGTGAATGCTAACCCAATGGATACTGCCGACCATCCTCGCGGTGTTTGGACACTTCCTCCGCGTTTAGCACTAGAAGACCAAGATAAAGAAAAATACCTCGCGATTGGCGAGAGCAATCGCATGACGTTAAAATTTGTAAAACCTAAAGGTTAATCGGAACACTTGATGAACGTACTTGTAATTGGCGGCGGTGGCCGCGAGCATGCGCTAGCTTACAAAGCAGCACAGTCTACCTTAGTTTCAACCGTATTCGTTGCACCGGGTAATGCTGGTACAGCCAATGAGCCTAAACTCGAAAATGTTGCTATTAGCGTAGACGACATTAATGGTTTGCTAGCCTTTGCCAAAGAAAACGATATTGAACTGACAATTGTTGGCCCTGAAGCGCCGCTAGTTGCAGGTGTAGTAGACGCCTTTACCGAGGCAGGTCTTACTATATTTGGGCCCACTCAAGCTGCTGCACAGCTTGAAGGTTCGAAAGCGTTCACTAAAGATTTCCTTGCTCGCCACGCTATCCCTACGGCAGAGTATCAAAACTTTACTGAAATCGACCCAGCCCTTGCTTACGTGCGTGAGAAAGGTGCTCCCATCGTAGTTAAAGCCGATGGCCTAGCTGCTGGTAAAGGGGTTATTGTTGCAATGACCCTGCAAGAAGCTGAAGACGCTATTCGCGATATGCTCGCGGGTAACGCTTTCGGCGAAGCCGGTAGCCGTGTAGTTATCGAAGAATTCCTCGACGGAGAAGAAGCATCCTTTATCGTGATGGTTGACGGTAAAAATGTACTGCCTTTTGCCACCAGCCAAGACCACAAACGTGCGCAAGATGGTGACCAAGGTCCAAATACTGGTGGTATGGGCGCTTATTCCCCTGCACCTGTGGTTACTCAAGACATACACGATCGCATCATGAATGAAGTGATTATGCCTACCGTTAACGGCATGGCATCAGAAGGCAATGATTATGTAGGCTTCTTGTATGCAGGCCTAATGATCATGGCAGACGGCACACCAAAGGTGATTGAATACAACTGCCGTTTTGGCGATCCAGAAACACAACCTATTATGTTGCGTTTACAGTCTGACATTGTTCCTTTATGCCAAGCAGCGTGTAAGGGTGAACTTGCTGGCAAAACTATCGAGTTTGATGAGCGCGCAGCGGTTGGCGTAGTACTCGCAGCAGGCGGTTACCCAGGCAGCTACAACAAAGGTGACGCGATTCACGGTTTAGATGCCGCAGCTCAGCTCGAAGGAAAAGTATTCCACGCGGGTACGGCACTAAAAGAGGGTGAAGTAGTGACCAGTGGTGGTCGCGTATTGTGTGCAACGGCACTAGGAAATACGGTAACGGAAGCACAGCAACAAGCGTATGAACTAGTGAAAGCAATCGAGTGGGAAGGCGTGAACTTCCGTAACGATATTGCTTATCGCGCTATTGCTCGCGAAGCTGAGTAACGCTTGCCTTGAAATGGCATCGAATGTTCGGTGCCATTTTATTATCTTTATTCTCTTCCAATATATCCTCACTAATCGCTACGTAATTTGCTATGGTAAATGCATAACTAGTAAATTATTTCAGTGCGAATGTCGGCAAAAGCTACGTGTTATCAAATTCTTACGCCTTATCAGGAGGCGCAAACTCATCGCAGTGCCAGTAAATGGTTCGACATAGCACTTATTGCCCTCATTATCATCAATGTCACAGCAATGATGGTATCTACGGTATCTGATATCAGTCAGCGTTGGTATACAGAACTTGTTATTATAGAGCTAGTCTCGGTAATCTTGTTCACTGTAGAGTACATTTTGCGAGTGTGGAGCAGCGCAGCTGCACCTCAGCACAGTGCTCCCCATTTATCTCCTCGTCAGCTTCGCTGGCGATACTTAAAGAGTCCAATGGCAATTATTGATTTACTCGCCATTCTGCCCTTTTATCTGAGCGTATTTTTTACCTTAGATTTGCGCATTTTGCGTATCTTCCGAGTGTTTAGAATTATGAAGTTGGGTCGCTATTCTCGCTCAGTACAAACCCTAGTGACGGTCATTAAGAACGAAGCTCACGCTTTACTGGCAGCCCTGAGTATATTGCTATTGTTTACCGTTATTGCCGCCACCTGCATCTACTATATTGAACATTCTACTCAACCTGAAGCGTTCAGCAGTATTCCCGCCTCGTTGTGGTGGGCCTTGGTAACACTCACCACAGTGGGCTACGGTGACGTTGTGCCTGTAACACCGTTAGGTAAAGTGTTTGGTGGATTGATTACCGTTATGGGTATTTGTTTTTACGCGTTACCTGCGGGTATTTTGTCGTCTAGCTTTACCGCTCAAATTCAACTGCGAAGAGAACGCTTCAAAGCCTCGGTAGAAACTGCCCTAGCCGATGGTGAATTGAGCCGTCATGACGTGGAGCACATCGAGAAAATTCGCGATTTACTGGCTATGGATGAAGAAGAAGCTCGATTAATTATTCGATTGCTGCAACACCATCACGGAGATTCTCGCGACAAACACCCTTAGGAGCAATCAGAGAGATGTTCCTACCTCGATAAATCTTGGTACATAAACAAAACAATTATGCTATAAATAACAAATATTTACATTTGCGAGGGATTGCAATGGAAGTTCTTGCTGCACTCATACTAGTACTCTTCGTGTTCATTGGCGTTGTAATGGCCTACACGCACAACGGAAAAATCAGCCGACTCACAAGAGAAATCGCCCAGCTAAAAAAACAGCAAGAATGGCTAGAAAAACAGCTCAAATCACTTAAAACGTCAATTGCATCCAATGCACCATTCCCTTCGTCGTCCGCGAGCGATGTCGACGTTACTTCCACAGAGCCAGAGCCGAAAAAAGCAGCGCCAATTGATATCAACATTGAACCACAGAATATAGCTAAAGTATCGCCTGCCAAACCAAGCGTTGCACCTAGCGCTACATCTAACGTGACGTCTAGCTCACCACCGAAAGCCCCTACGCCTAAATCACCTGATGTGTTGGGCCCGTCGTTTGCCGATAGTTTCACGGATTTTATCCGCGCAAACGGTTTGTTGTGGCTAGGTGGTTTGATTTTAGCTATTGGTGGCGTGTTTCTCGCTCGCTACGCTATTGAGGCGGGCCTATTGCCCCCCATTGTGCGCATTATTGCTGGCGGCACCTTTGGCATACTTCTTATCGCAGCAGCGGAATATCTGGCTAGAAACAAAGTGCGGTTTAACATTAATACGCCGTATATTTGCGCTTCCATTGCTAGCGGAGGCGTAGTCACTTGTTATGCTATTGTTCTAGTCGCTTTTGACTTCTATCACTTTCTGTCACCGCAAGCCGCTTTTGTCGTACTTGCCGCAGTGGCACTCGCCGCCAGCTCACTAGCCTTTAGGTTTGGCCCCTTACTGGCGTGGATTGGAATAATCGGCGCATATGCTGTTCCCGTGCTGGTATCAACGGGTAGTAACAATGTTGCTGCGCTTCTGATTTATACCGCAGTGGTTTCAACCTCTGCGGTGTGGTTGTCACAAGCCGTTAAACAATCATGGTTGTGGTGGCTTGCCTTTGCGGCTCATTTTAGTTGGCTTGGCATTTCCCTAACCTTCGCTTCCAATAGTGATTTCAGTTCACTGTTAGTGTTTTCATTGTTCAGTATTTACCTGTTTGTGCTTAGTGATATTGCCGGTTGGCGCTTACTCAATACCATGTCAGCCCCCCTCACCACAGCAGAGTTACTCATGCCTAGAAAAGAGCACTTGGGCGTTCTTTTTTCGGTCATTATGCTAGGTATAAGCATTTCGTTATTTGATACCATGAGTCACATTGTGATCGCCAATATCGCCTTAGCCTCAGTACTGCTGGGTGCAGCATATCGATACAGTGCACTGGATTCTTGGCCCTATGTAGCTCTGGCATTTGCGATTTTCAGCTACCTGCTATTGCCCAAAACTACGCAGATTGACGAGTTACGACTGCTCTTTAGTGGTAACTACCTATTTGTTCAGCTTGCCGCTCTTATCGCCCTTGTTTACAGCGTGGCTATGATCTCCCTAACTCAAAGACCTGCCTTCTTGCTGCTACTTATTCTTAGTCCAGTGTCTCTACTGGGGATAAGCTACGCCTTGTCTCCGAATGAAGTTGCCCCTCACCTTTATCCAGTGTGGGCCCTCGAGCTAAGCTTAGTTGCCATAATCAGTACACTCGCTGTTGGACGCTCTAACGTCACAGTAAATCGCCTTACCTACGCCTTGTTGGCCAATGCCTGTGTGACTCTCACACTAACCATGCTTTTGGATGCTGCCACACTGACATTGGCGCTTAGTGTACAAGTTGCTGCTATGAGCTTTCTCAGCAGAAAGTACGAGTTGGTGCTACCTACGTGGCTCTACAAAGTGGCAATAGTGTGTATTACCAGCCGACTCACTTTTGCGCCGTGGCTCAATGATTATTCTGGCGAACACATTATGGGAATTCACTGGAGCATTGTGGTTTACCCCGTTGTACTAGGAATATTCTGGTTTGCTCGCAAGCACAACCCAATAACTGAGGTAAAACAGTGGATTGAAGGTGCTGGTGTGCATATCGTAGCCCTATTAACTACCACTGAAACCAGCTATTTATTATTGGGAGAATACCCCAGTGTATCGATGGGATATCAAGGGTACGTGCTGTTAGCATTTAACTGGTTGGTTTTGTCCGGCGTATATTTGTACCGAGCACAATTTTCCTCGATGGCAAAATGGTACAAAGGTTTTGCCATAGCCTTGGCGTGCGGCGCAGGTTTGCTCCATGTAGATGTATCAATAGCTAATAACCCTTTCATTGCGCCTCAACCCACTGGAGATGGCTTCATTATTAACTGGCTATTGGTGCAGTGGGCATTACCCGCTGTTGTCTTAGCTGGATTAGCCAAGTTCAATCTTATCCCTCAGCGTTTACACACATTATGCTTTTCTGTGGTTGGCGCTTTGGGGTTCCTATACATCAGTGGACTGATTCGCGGCGTTTACCACCCCAACGCGCTCATGTTTAACAATAACGTTTTGCAGTCTGAGCTATATACCTACTCGTTAGTATGGTTAATGGTCGCGTCGTTAATGATTTTTGTCAGCCAAATAAAGCACTACAACAGTATAGGCCGTGCGGGCTTCATACTACTGGCTATCGTGCTTCTCAAGGCGTTTTTAGTCGACATGTCGAACTTGGAGGGCTTGTATCGCGCCATTTCATTTATTGGTTTAGGGCTGTCACTAGTTGGTATTGGATGGCTGTATCAACGGCTCAATAACGCACCAAAACCAGAAAATGCATAAAACTCAATTATGAAGACTATTGTGTTCTATAAGCCTTGTTGCAGCTTGTACCTCTTGATTAATAAGGTGACACCGCTTATAACTAGGCGTGTCATTTTCAAATCAAACGCTTATGTCTGTTAAACACCCAATTATTGCAATTACTGGCTCGTCTGGCGCTGGAACTACAACTACGACCAATGCCATTCGACACATATTCAGAAACTTGAGTGTTAACGCCGCTATTGTTGGCGGTGACAGCTTTCACCGATTTACTCGCCCTGAAATGGAAGTCGAAATCAGAAAAGCCCAAGAGCAAGGCAGACATATCAGCTACTTTGGCCCCAAAGCTAACGATTTTGAATTGCTAGAAACTCTTTTCAGAGAGTACGGAAGTTCAGGCACGGGCCAGTTTAGGCAGTATTTACATACCTTTGATGATGCGGTGCCATTCAACCAAATGCCCGGAACCTTCACGCCATGGCAAGATTTACCTTCTAACACAGACTTGCTCTTCTACGAAGGCTTACACGGCGGTGTAAAAACAGAAGAAAACGATGTAGCAAAGCACGTCGACTTGTTGGTGGGCATGGTACCTATCGTGAACTTAGAGTGGATACAAAAAATTGTTCGCGATACTACAGACCGAGGTCATTCTCGTGAAGCGGTAATGAGCAGCATAGTGCGAGGCTTAGACGACTACTTCCACTATATTACCCCGCAGTTCTCTCGAACTCATGTTAACTTTCAGCGAGTGCCCACAGTAGATACATCAAACCCGTTTAGTGCACGAGAAATTCCCACCCAAGACGAAAGCTTTGTGGTTGTGCGCTTTAGACGGGAAATGAAAAACGTAGATTACCCTTACCTGCTCAAGATGATTGATGGCGCATTTATGTCGCGTATCAACACGCTAGTGGTTCCCGGCGGTAAAATGGGTCTCGCTATGGAGCTTATTCTTACACCGCTCATCGAGGATCTTCTCGATAAAAAACGCCGTGCTGGTCATCAAATGGATTGGCTCAGCCACGAGGACGATTAACGCCCAGCGGACAAATCTCATCTGTCCATTGACCCAAACTATATATAAGTATTGTCATCAATGAGTCGAAAATCTCATTGAGTTGAGCCAAGGTTATAGCCTGACCAGCACAACGAGATGGGAACAATGACAATCATAACTAGCACCCAGATTTGGGTTGATAAAAATCAACTCGATAACACCAAAACCGTAAGCCATTCCATAGATACTGCCTCTCTTGGTGAAGATGAAGTTGTGCTAAGTACCGATAGCTTTGGCTTTTCGGCCAACAATATTACCTATGCCGCACTTGGCCACGGTATGGGATATTGGGGCTTTTTCCCCGCTGATGATGGCTTTGGCATTGTTCCTGTGTGGGGTTTTGCCACAGTGGTTGCTTCAAACCACTCAGACATTGCAGAAGGTGAAAAAGTATTTGGTTACCTCCCAATGGCAAGCCACTGGGTAATTAAAGCAGGAAAAGTAGCACCCCATGGCTTCATGGATATACACACCAACCGTAAGAGTATAAGCCCAGTATACGATCAGTATTTACGCTGTGCTGCCGACCCGGGATACAACCCAGCGCGAGAAGCCTGGCAACTTAACTTTCGCCCACTATTTATGACCTCGTTCGTGCTCGACGATTATGTGGCTGAACTGTCTAACGGTGAATCATTGTTATTGTCTAGTGCTTCAAGCAAAACAGCGTTAGGCACTGCGCAGCTATTAAAACAACAAAAGTCTGATAGAAGCGCGAACTATCGGGTTATTGGATTAACCTCGCCGTCGAATGTGGACATGGTAAAAGCCTCGGATTGCTATGAT
>JALUXV010000426.1 GCA_027013165.1 Alteromonadaceae bacterium | reverse complement strand
CACACATAAACTCTGCAACACAAGCGATGTCACCATCGACGCTTGCAGTACCTTTAAATTTCCAAATCCCTCTGCGCTCTTTTACCAGAGCAACATCAAACTCAAGCCTGTCACCTGGAACAACAGGACGCTTAAAGCGTGCGTTATCAATTCCTGCATACAAGTATAACTTATCATTGTTACCCATTGTCTTAAATCCTAAGACACCGGCAGCCTGTGCCATTGCTTCAAGAATTAATACACCTGGGAAAATTGGCTGTTCAGGGAAGTGCCCCATGAAACACGGCTCATTGATAGTGATATTTTTATAAGCCTTTACAGACTCACCCAGAACATAGTCTGTTACACGATCAACAAGTAGGAACGGATACCGATGTGGTAGTAATTCCAATATTTCCTGAATTTCGATGGTATTAAGTGAATTGGCCAAAAACTTTCTCCTGTATACAAGCATGACCTACAACTATTTTATACCAATACAGATGATTGATTGGCATTCTGGTCAAACTCGCCGTAAAAACTAAAAACGGCGGCAACCATACGCTGTTAAGCGCAAAAAACAAATCAGACCAACACCTTTGGGGAGTTGGTCTGATAAATTTTACAACTGACTAGTGCAGTTATTAGTTAGTTTTGCTTACTTGCTGAAGAACTTGCTCAGATAAGTCGTGCTCTTCTTTTGCAAACGCAACCGCACCAGCGTTAAGCACTAGGTCATAACCTTGCTTTGCTGCAACAGAGTCAATAGCTTGCTTGATTAGTCCAAGAAGCTTGTTGCGCTCTTCGTTGCTGCGACGTTGAATGTTTTGCTGCAAAGGTTGACCTTTCTTAGCTAGCTCTTCACGTACTGACAAGATTTTTTGTTCTAGTTCTTTCTTCTCTGCATCGCTCATTGTCGCTGCGTCGCGCTGAAGACGTTCTGCGTAGAACTGACCATCACGCTGCAGTTGATTCACTTCTTCAAGCTGATCTTTAAATTCAGCCTGAATAGCGTTTTGAATTTCAGCCGCTTGAGGCATCGCTTGGAAAATACCTTGCACATCGACAACTGCAACTTTCTGCTCAGCCATTACAGATGTACTAACTAAAGCGCTACCCAACATTGCTCCTGCAACGATATGTTTAACCAACTGTTTCAAAGGGAACTCCTTTTGTGAATCTTATTATAGAGCGCGCCTAAAAACGCGCTCGCTTTAATGTCTTAGAAAGTTTGACCAATGTTGAAAGTGAAGAATCTCGCATCGTCACCATCACGTTGCTGTATCGCTTTCGAGAAGCTGAATACCATCGGTCCCATTGGTGATACCCATTGGACCGATATACCTGCCGAGCTACGATACAGGCTCCAATCAGAATAGTCCAATAGCTCACCGCGTTGTGTAGATGCTATGTCAAACTGACGGTAATAGTCATAGTCGAACTCAGTATCCCACACGTTACCCACATCCACAAACAAACTTGTACGAACTGAGTTATCCATTTCTTCTTCAACAAATGGCGTAGGAACAATAAGCTCGATACCGCCAAGTGCCATAGCGTTACCACCTAGGCTTCGCGTCGACCATGAGAGTGCTGCGTCAGCTGGATCTGCTGGGAACACTTCACCATCTGGGCCGCTAATG
>JALUXV010000425.1 GCA_027013165.1 Alteromonadaceae bacterium | reverse complement strand
CCTCAAATGCCGACGAATATGGTCTATTGTCATCACCACAGTTTTCCTCTTTTCACTCCTTAACATTTTTGTTCAGCAACGACGTTAATGAACGAACCCTTTGGGTTCACGGTCAAGAAATTAACAATATTCCGTTAATCGACACTTATGAATTTGGTAGCACTATTTACGCAACGAAAGACACCGAAAGTAAACTCGCTCAGTTTTATAAGGTTGCTTCATATCCTGCCATTGCCCTTGAAAGAGAAGTTCGAGAAGGTTCATCATATAATTTCCCGAATCTAACCCGAGAAAGTTTAATCAATACTTTAGATAGTATTAACAACGCTGCTTACATCAAACTTTGCGAATACCCTACCGCGCTTCTCTCTAAAAGCTTACCGGCTATTTCAGAGTCACTAGACAACTCAAAACACCTCGAAGTAACTCATCTTATGTACGCGGTAAATAATAAACGAGGTGACATTGGAACTTTCGTACGAGAGCTTTCGCAACTGGGTATACCACACAGTGAAAGCATTGTTACCGCAGGTAAGTGCGACAATACTTTCATTGCAAGTCAATTCTCAATCATGAATGCCCCTTTATTTATAACCCAGTCTATTGGTCACTTTAATTCACTTTGCACTAAACATGGTGTTATTTATGAAGGCGCTATATTTGGTGAACATCAGATTGAACTACATCGGTTCGCACTATATTCATCATTAGGCAAATACTGTGCAAAAGGGTTTGTTGCGGTAAATGACTACATTACACTCTTTTACTTGCTGCGAAGAAAACACAGCGAAGGGAAGGTTTGGGAAAGCTTTACACCCAGCCAACAAGAGTACTTAGAAAACGTTTCGCTTGCACTCAGCTTATTTGACGACTGGGAAATAACGGAAGATGAGCTAAAGCAACGTATTACATTTAACCCATCTCCGTAGGACTAACTAGTCTGGAGTATCCGTCTCGTAATATTCTTGCCATGCTGCACGGAGTGCTAAAGTTGCATCCGCTTGGTCAAGCAACATTTGATGGTGTTCTTCAATGGCTTTTGATGAAGGAATATCAAATAAGAATCTTTCTATATCCATAACGACCTCTTTTCTGTTGATGGAACTTACTGCCGCCAATAAAAGTAGTAGTGATTTGGTGTTTTTCAACCCTAATCTTTAAGTGGACAACATAAAAATTGCCCCTATAATGCCCGCTCCTTTTTTACTCAGTTAGTTGTTCATGGCCTCTCTTGCGTCGCTGCGCCCCCAATTCCCATTTTTGTTGCTCAGTCTATTAACTGGCCTTACGTCTTCTTTTGTCACCCCTTTGATGAGCTATTTCCTGATAGACGGCATCAATGTTGAACCCTTCTATATGAGTGTTTACATGGTATCAGTAACGCTGTCTGGACTAGTAATTAGCCAATATCTGGGGTACTTAGCAGACAAGGGATTAAATGCCAACAAGCTCTACGGTTTAACGATGGGAAGTATAGGGCTAGCTATGATTGCCTTTATCATTAGCGATCAATTTTGGCAGGTATATCTTGCTGGCGTGCTGTTTATGTCCATTGGTGCTGGGGCAGTATCTCAAATGCTCACTGTCTCAGGGCTATGGGCGAAAAACCAAGATATCAATCTGCCCGCTTTTAACTCACGAGTTCGTGCGGCTATTTCAATGGCATGGGTGGTTGGTCCCCCCCTTGCTTTTACCCTGGTAGCTCATTTTGGGTTTGCAGCATCATTCTCTATAGCTATCGTTTGCGTGGTCATTGCTTCAATTTTTGTATTGAAAGTGGTTCCCCCTCAAATTGCACCAAAGCGCAGTGAGCCCATAAAAATAAAAGGTGAGCTGTCCATCTCTTTTTGGTTGATCGGTTTCGCGGTAGTAGCCGCAATGGCAGGGAATGTTATGTATCTCTCGTCGATGCCACTCTATGTGATGCAAGAACTGGGTTTACCCGAATATTTACCGGGATTGATGATGGGCATGGTTGCTGGTCTTGAAATCCCCATCATGCTATTTGCGGCAAAACTTGCCGATCGATTTTCGTCTGCTGGTATTATGCTAGCGGCCTTTGTATTTGCCTGCTGCTTTTACGTGGGTATTTATCACGCAAACCAAGAATGGCACTTTTTGGTGCTTCAGATACCCAATGCGTTATTTTACGGGTTATATGCGGGAATTGGGTTAACCCTACTACAACACCAAGCCCCTGACCTCACCGGGTTCACCTCTGCGTTTTATTCAAACGCCACCCGCGTAGGCATGATGTTAGGCACCACAGGTGCAGGACTTGTCGCCCAGTTTTATAGCTTCAGAGACGCCACTCTAGGTTCATTGTGTATCGGCATATTGGGTATTTGCATCATGCTCACTTTTATACGTATTGAAAAGTTAAACAAGAAGAAGTTATTACAGGCGTAACACCAGTCAAATATGCTGGGTAATCGATATACGAGAGAAAGTAAGGGACTTTTTACAGCCGTCTGAGGCAGGGATGCCGAAGCCGAGCCCACACGGATGTGCTTGCGGCGTGCGGTAAAAAGTCCCTTACTTTCTCTCAACGAGGCCAATACAACCTAAATAACTTAACTGACAGGTGTCAGCCTATCTCAAGCGTTCCTTTTACGACTTAGCCGCTCGACTCATCATTGCCATTGCTTCTCGATTATAGGCAATACGATTGTCAATTAGCTCGTCTTTGGGGCGAATGCCTAACTTGATACCCAGAATATCTACCTTGCCAGCCGCGGCAATACAATTATGTATTTCGGCTTCGGTCATCAATGAGTGTTCAGCGCCTATTTCCGAATTTTCTGACGCTGCCGCTGGCATATGTGTATCTGCCCACACACCGTAAGGGCATTCGGTCGATGACACCCCAGAAAACATAAGTCCTAACAGTAAACCAGCTTCTTTTGCTTGGTTAATATGGCTTATTACGCCGTCTACTGAACGAGTTTCAATAGCAGAGCGTCCCCAGTTAATTACGATTCCTATATTGCTATTACACTTTGCATTAACGGCTTTCACTGCGCTAATTTCATCTTCCAATGACAAAAAGCCTTTCGCGGGGAGTTGGCCTTCTATCACAGTGTCACAATGTTCAATAACAATATTCGCGCCTTGCCAATCCCAACTAAGAATAGTTTCCAGCGTGGCTGTAAGCGCCTCAACAGAAGAACTCGCTTTGCTTTGGTTAGGTGCCGTTTGAATTTCAATCGCCTTCACCACATTGCGGCCACAGTGATTGTTTAACTTAGTAATTGCATCTCGTGCTCTTGCCAAAAACTCAATCGCTAATTGGCGTCCTTCGTCATTACTAGAAGCGATACCAAAGTTATGGTTATTGCCGATAGCTCCCATAGTGCCGGGAACACAAGTGAATACGTAATTCCAAGACGGGTCTATATTCGCCAAAAACCAGTCATCATCATGGGCATGTAAAGATTCACCCAAAAATGGATGCTCTAACCCCGCCATATTAGGCAAACGTTTTAGTTGTTCATAAAAAGAAGATTCGAGTTTAGGGTTCCATCCAGACGTACACGGAGATGAAGCGTAAGCTCCAACGTAAAATGACATGTGGGGCAGTTCCTTGATTATAGGGTTTAAAGCAACCAGTATTTTGCACACAGGTTAACTATACTGCAATATATTACCTCCATACTGGCCTCAACTGCGAGATGAGCCAATGCCTCGATAGCCAAACCTGAATAAAACATTGGCTAAAAGCACAATATTCATACGTTTGATTAGTTGAAGGCTTAGCTAGCCTTGGTTACTCTTAAATCAATAATGATGTGCATAAGTAGTTATGTATGCCGCTGTTTCGCTTTATCCTGAGGTACCAATGGTGAGCAACACCTGTTTTTACAAAATGGTAATAGTGCTGGTAGCTTTGGTCGGCTTCGCGTTTGAAGGTTACGCAAAACAAATTACCCTAGTACTTGCCGCAGATATGCCAGATATATCCTCTCCTGAATCGGGCCGTTACGCAGAACTCAAAGGTTTACTAGACTGGTACAGAGAGCAACACCCGCCAGTTTTTTTTGTTTTTGGCGGTGGCTCAATGGGGCCTAGCGCGATGTCATCTTTCGACAGAGGTTCCCATATTGTCGATATACTGAACACGCTAGAACCAGACGTTATGGGCGTGACAAAACGGGAGTTTAGTTACTTCGAAGATGAACTATCGTTGCGCGCTTATGAGGCAGCCTTTCCCATTGTGGCTTCAAATGTAATAGACAAACGTTTTGATGAAATTCCAGATGGTTTGTTCAACACCGTTATTGTTGAAAAGCAAGGAATTAAGATGGGGGTAATTTCACTTCTCAATGAACGAATAATAGAAGAATATCTACTGCAACATATCACCGTATTAGACCCAAGAGAAGCCAGTGAACGTGCAGCAGGTCAGCTTAGAGCGCAGGGTGCTGATATCGTCCTCCTTCACTACTCGTTTCCTTTTACCTTTGTACCAGAATTAATTGAATCAAATGTAATTGACGTAGCAGTTATGTCTGATACTAGATTAAGAGAAAAGTATCCAACGGTCGCCACTCATGATCGTACCCTGATGCTCGCTGAAAGTGGTAGCGTAATCGTAGCCACAGTAACTGTAGGTAATGACACAGTAACACTAGAGAATTCAACACATTATGCGCTTAATACACTAACTGCTAATCAAGCTGTTCAACTCCAAGTTGACAGCTATCAGATGAGACTTGATCGCTTACTAGACGAGCAAATTGGCGTGTGGAAAACCGATGTAGTCACTACAACCAGTGATGTGAGAAGTACCGAAAATATATTCGCAAATTTTATTACCGATAGCATGCGATTGTATGCTCAGAGCGACGTTGCATTCATCAATGGCGGAAGTATTCGCGGCAATGCTACCTATCTAAAAAGCGACACTATCACCCGTCGAGATATTACTACTGAGTTACCTTTCCGATCTTCTTTAGTGCGTATCAATGTAACTGGAAAACAGTTACTTGACGGCTTAGAAAACGGTTTATCTCAATTCGAATTTTTAAAAGGCGGATTTCCACATTTTTCGGGAATGACAGTAGAGTTTTCGCCAAATAACCCCGTGGGAGAGCGCGTTCTTAAGGTCAGCATAAGTGGCGAGCCGTTAGAAGAAAGTGCCACTTATAGCCTAGCGACTACTGATTACCTAGCCAATGGCGGCGATGGCTATGTCAGCTTCTCTCAGCAAACTCAACCAAGATATGTGACAGACTTTGACGTACTGGTGTCTGATTTAGTTATCCAACAAATTCGAATTATGCAAGGTGTAACCGGCGATATTGAAGGCCGCATGATAAACATGCAGGACGGACGATAATGCAAAAAATAAAAAAAAATACGTCAATCCTATACTTCACCTACCTGCAAATTGCCATTCTTGCACTGTTTATTTTTGTTACTGCATTTACGCTTTCTAGGCTTTCAGACGTACAGAAGACACTAAGCTACCTGACGGTTGACACAGTACCTACTGTTATTAATGGCGCTAAAGTAAGCCAAGAAGTAGAGCACCTAGTGTTTCTCACTATGTCTTTATCTAATGCCACCAGTCAACCCACCCGTAGGATCATAACTCAGCAACTCGATGACGTGTTCAAAAAGCTGAGCGCGACAGCTCGCTATCAAGAGATAGATACGAGTTTTTTGTCTACCCAGTTAGTGGTGCTAGCCAAAGAGCTGGAAGAACTAGAATCACTCGTCGATAGGCGATTAAAAATCGAGGAAAGTTTAGAGCAAAACATTACTGACTTTTTTGCATATGCTCATGAGCTGCATTTGCTCTCCACGAAAGACAGTGAAAAAAGCCAAGTTACAGAAATACTTTTACTCGCGGTTCACATAGAACAACAACATCGAATTCATCAACTAAGAGACACTGAGCAGCAACTCAAGACAGCTTTCGAGACGTTGGAGCGGTTAAATTTAGATCAGGACATTAAAGAAAGGTTTAGCACTCTGTACACCATGTTAATTGGCAATACAGGCATCATAAATCAAAAGATAGAAGCCTTAAGAGTTAAAGGTCGAACCATTGGACGAGGGAATTTTGTTAAGAACTTGGTAAACGATATGGCCAATAACTTGAACCTTAACGCTCGTTCAACCTATCGACAATTACAACGAGACGCGCAAGTTACAGAAGCGCGTATCAGCGACCAAACAAGGATCGCCCTAATTGCCGGTGCAGTAACCGTTTTACTTACTCTATGCATGATTTACGTGCTTCACAGACGTATTGTTTATCGTTTAATACGATTAAACAATCAAATAGATAAAGCGACAAACACTAATATAGAGCCTATTGATGTAGAGGGTAGTGACGAAATTACTAAATTAGCAAACACTTTCTCTGTTTACTTGAGGAGGGTAAAAGAGCAAGAAGTAGAATTGGTAAATATGTCACTTACCGATCCGCTTACAGGTATACCCAACCGCAGAGCATATGATCAAAAAATTAGAGCCGAAATTGCCAGTGCTTCTAGACAAAACTGGCCGATGAGCCTGCTGCTCATCGATATCGACTTTTTCAAAAAATACAACGACTACTACGGCCATTCAGAAGGTGACACCTGTCTAATATCTGTAGCTAACAGCTTAATAAATAATGTTAAACGCGAAACAGATTTGTGCGCCCGTTACGGGGGGGAAGAATTCGTCTTTGTTCTTTCTAACACCAATAGCGAAGGTGCAAAAATTAAGGCAGAGCGAATTAGAAATGCTATTCAATCACTCAGAATCGAGCACAAGGAAAATGCTCCGTATGATGTTGTGACTATCAGTATTGGTGTTGCCACTTACGCCTTTAGCCAAGAAAAAGTAAAAAGCTTGGACGGTTTAATAGACAATGCCGATCAAGCTTTATACAAAGCCAAAGCCATGGGAAGAAACCGCTCTGTTCACATAGATGACTAACTACGTGAAGGTTAGAGTGATATCTTATTTGGGCTCCTGATCAGATGACATTAAGTGATACCAATCGATATGGCGAGTTAATACCATGACGGTGGCGAGTACAATAAAACTAAGCGTAGCTCCGGCTAGCAATGCTGTATCTTCCATACTGATAATGAAATAGAGTGTTGCATAAAGTACTGTCAGCAAACCTACAAAACCAAACAAATAGAAACGCTCTACTAAAAATGGTTTCATGTAAAGATAAATAACGCCAATGCATCCTACTGCCCCTATGATGTAAGCTAAAACAAAATAGATGTGTTCGGAAAGCGATAGCAACAGCAAATAGAAAACTGCATTTGCCAAGCCAACAAGTGCATATTGAATAGGGTGAATAGCCTGTTGAGTAAGTACTTCAAACACCAGAAAAACAGTAAAACACAGTCCTATAAAAAGAATGCCATATTTTACAGAACGGTCGGTTTGTGTATAAATATCTACGGGATTAATATGACTAACCCCCATACTGCTTTGAAACAGTAAATTGCACTGTTTCACGTTGCAAACTTCGAGCTTGTTTTCAATACTGCTGGCAAATGATGTGACAGACCACTGAGCCAGATATCCAACATCACTTACCTGACTTGACGAAGGAAGGAAAGCTCCTTCAAACTTAGGATGGGGCCAGTTGGCCTTTACCGCTAGGTGAGTTTGCAGTCCTGTCGGAACAACGTGAAGCGATTCCATTCCACGAAGTTCCAGCTCGAAAGAGAAATCAGTGGCGGCGTGTAAGTCGTTATCTGCATGTTCAGGTATGGGCACATGTACTCCACCCATCGCCACCGCTGACTGGTTACCAGACGAAAAACTGAGGCTAGTATCATTCCACTGAAGTGAAGATATTCGATTGATACCTCTTACGTCAGAGATCAACGCAACGGCGAAGGGCGAGAGAAACTCAATGTTATTTGCCCCGACTTCAGACGCGATTTGCGTAGTATGCTCATTAAAAAAACCAGCATGAAGACTCCCTTTCACCTGCAATACCGCGGTATACACAGGCACACTAAAGATACCAACTGCTTTGGTATCATGTGTGAGTTCGCTACTCACAAACAAACTACTCGGAGCAACTAATCGCGTATGATATTCGTATTTAGTCTGAACCGATTCACCGTTTTTTGACACCACAGGTACTTTGTAGGGAAACGCGATAGCTATGGGAGCCACCTGCTGATGTCCGGTCCAGCTTTTCGCTACCGAGTCTTTGGCTTCATCGAAATAGCGTTCTCTTTCTGTGATCTTTCCTGAAATGGCCATCAATACCAAAAGTAAAGCGACGGTAATCGCCACAATGGCTATAAATTTGTGTGTTAATGTGTGTTGCATATAAAGCTCCTTGCAATGTTGATTATTCGCAAGGTTAGTCTTCATATATGTGGTTCAAATGTGGTTTGTGTGTGTTCTAGGAAATTGGTAGCCGAAGGGTAGCACGCACACCGTCAATTGTATTTTCAATCTTGACGTCACCGCGATGAATTAAGGCAATTTGCTTAACAAAACAAAGCCCCAGCCCGGTACTTTTTTGACGACTGTCGGGGCGAGGTAAGCTGTAAAAACGTTCGAAGATTCGCTCTATTGCATACTCGGGAATTGGTTCACAAGTGTTAGTAATCTGAATTTCTACGATGTCGCTCACTTTCGATTGTATAAGGATATCGGTTCCCTGATTTGCAAAAGCAATAGCGTTTAATATCAAGTTGTCGAGAGCTTGTGTCAGTAAAAAGCTGTCTCCAGAAATCTCAATATCACTAACATCAACAACAAAATTCAACTGGCGTTCAATTAATAAGTGCCCTTTCCCCTGAATAACCGTGTCGACTATGTTTGCCACTGAGTTAGTTTCGGATTTAACGATCGTCCCTTGTTTCTCTAGGGCAACTAGCTGAAGTAAGCGACTTACCATGTTATCCATTCTTGTAATTTCGTGTTCAATGTTACTCACAAATTTTAAATGCTGTTCCGCAGGCATAGGACTAGTTAACAGTTCGCTAGCGCCTTTAATTGCTGCAATGGGGCTTTTTAATTCATGAGTAAGGGTATGAACATAGTTTTCCACATAGTCCTTGCCCTCTAGCTCTGACTTCATGTTTTCAATGGACAAGGCAAGTTTGGAAAGCTCTGATTCGTAAACTTTAGGTAAAACGGCGGGCTTACTTTGGCTTACGCTATCGGCGTATGCCACTAGCTTCTTCACTGATCGAGTGAGTAAAACGACAATAGTAAACGCTATGAGTAAAGAAACTAAAACAACTAAACCACCCCGAAGAAGTATTTTGCGGTGCGCTTGATCGATGAAAGGTTGAACCAACACATTGGGCTTAGCTATGGTCAGCGAACCAATAATCTCTCCTTTGTAAACCACAGGAGCCGCTACATGCATCACTGAACTCAGCTCATCTGTTGGATCAGACTTAGTACTCCGCGCGCCATACTTTCCACGTAGCGTTAGGTATACGTCATTCCACCGGGAATAGTCACTGCCAATAGCTTCACCAGAGGTATCAAACCTCACAATGCCATCTTTGTCAGTGATGTAAATTCGCAAATTACTTGACTGAATAGGTACGTTGTAGATTTCATAACCATACTGACGATTTATAACG
>JALUXV010000424.1 GCA_027013165.1 Alteromonadaceae bacterium | reverse complement strand
CAAAGCGTTACCAGCGTCAAAAAGACGGCAGAAAACGTCAAAAAGACAGCGCCCACCCATTTCCCGGATAAGGTGAAAAAGTGGGTTTGGCCAGCTAAAGGAAACATTGTAGGTACCTTTAGCAAATCAGAGTCAGGTAACAAAGGAATAGACATTGCTGGGGCAAAAGGAAGCGATATTCTCGCTGCCGCAGCAGGCAAAGTTGTTTACTCAGGTAATGCGCTACGTGGTTACGGTAATTTGGTTATTATTAAACATACCGACACATTTTTAAGCGCTTATGCATACAACGACACCATTTTAGTGAAAGAAAGAGAATGGGTGTATGCGGGGCAAAAAATAGCCACCATGGGAAACAGCGGCACAAATTCGGTAAAACTTCATTTTGAAGTTAGGTATCGCGGTAAGTCATTAGACCCTATGCGTTATCTGCCAAAAACACAAAAATAACAATAAAGAATAAAATGAATAAAGGAGAAACGTCATAAGGTAAACCTTAGAGTAGGAGATTCATTATGGGCCAATTAAACAAAGCCGTCGAATCAAAACCGCAAGATGACATAAACGTTATTGACATGCCAGCTGACCTAAAAGCTGACGACACACTAACCGATGCACCCGAAACTGAAGACGTTGTAATTAGTTCGGATGACCATCCTAAAAACCTTGATGCAACCCAGTTGTATTTAGGCGAAATAGGCTTCTCGCCTCTGCTAACAGCAGAAGAAGAGGTATATTTTGCCCGCCGCGCTCTCAAAGGCTGTGAAGCCTCTCGTAAACGTATGATTGTAAGTAATCTTCGCCTAGTGGTGAAAATTGCTCGCCGTTATAATAATCGCGGATTGGCTTTACTGGATCTTATTGAAGAAGGTAACTTGGGCCTAATCCGAGCTGTTGAAAAGTTTGATCCTGAACGTGGATTTAGATTTTCTACCTATGCAACTTGGTGGATTAGACAAACCATAGAACGTGCAATCATGAATCAAACTCGCACGATTCGCTTACCTATTCATGTTGTTAAAGAACTTAATGTTTATTTACGTGCAGCGCGTGAATTATCGCAAAAGTTAGATCATGAACCTACTGCTGAGGAAATTGCTGAAGCATTAGATAAGCCAGTAGAAGACGTCACCAAAATGCTTCGTTTAAACGAGCGTATTACCTCGGTTGATACCCCTATCGGTGGTGAAAACGACAAAGCATTACTCGATATTCTTGCAGATGAGAAAGAATTCGGACCTGAAGAAAACCTACAGGATTCGGATATCAAAGCGAATATAGTGACATGGTTACAAGAGCTTAATCCAAAGCAACGCGAAGTTTTAGCACGTCGTTTTGGTCTTATGGGGTATGAGCCTTCAACCCTGGAAGACGTAGGTGCTGAAATTGGATTAACCCGTGAACGTGTACGTCAAATTCAAGTAGAAGCGCTCAGACGTCTACGTGATATGCTGAGTCATCAAGGCCTTTCGTTAGAAAGCTTATTTGACCAGATGGGTGATTGACACACTCGAACACCCGCCGAAGTAAGACGGGTATAGTAAAACAGAAGAAACTTAAATTGCCGATGCTTACAACATCGGCAATTTTTTTACTCCTTCTTTTTGAAGGTTAAAAACCGGTAGCGATG
>JALUXV010000423.1 GCA_027013165.1 Alteromonadaceae bacterium | reverse complement strand
TCTTAGCAACATTATTTTTCGCCGTAAGCTTATTCTTAGGAAATCTTACAGCAAATCGCGAAAGTGCTGAAGATGAATTCGAAATGCTTCAAGCGCCGGTAACCGTTGAAATTCCGGTACCTGCTAGTGAAGATGTACCAGTGATCGAAGCAGAGGCAGACGACGTTCCTGCCGCTGAAGACACTGACGTACCAGACGGTAACTAATAAACAATTTACGCGGAAGTGGTGGAATTGGTAGACACGCCATCTTGAGGGGGTGGTGAGCATAGCTCGTGCGGGTTCAAGTCCCGCTTTCCGCACCAATCTGAAAAGCCCGGTTTTACAACTGGGCTTTTTTGTATAAAAAATTTATTATCGTTAGTTCCTATCTAATTTATGTAACTTTCCGCAAATTATCTGAAGATACAGTCTATTAAAAACTATTAAGCGTTATCACTACCTTAACCTTTTCAGAATTACTCTGTTAAAACGGCAGTTGTCTCTAACACCATTGCAATATCAAAAATCTGTACTTATTCGCTAGTGATGTTTGTATCTGTGATTAAAAAAATCGCAAATAATCAATATCTTCTGTTAGTATTTGTTAAAAATTAAGGTCTATTTGATTGAATGGTAATCAAAAAGCCAGCGTGTTTAGATAACTTGTTACTAATTCAGTGTGTTAGGGGTAGTAAATGACTTCGTTTTTTGCAAGTATTTAGTTTAAGTTATTAGTTCGTCAATGATTTATGTGCATTCTAAGATCGTTTAGGGCGAGGAAAACGATATTGTGAGAAGGCACCTTAATGTTCAACAAGCAATATTATTAATTTGCTGATTGAACAGTATATTAATCATTATGAGTCTAATTGAAATTCGACTATTCTTAGAGTGCACCGTAAAAACATGGATACATACATCACATGCAATATGACGCGTCAAAGGTAAGCTGAAAGTGCAAATTTCCTTACGTCAAAGCCTGTTTAGGACACTACTTGGTGGCATTGTTATCACAGCCCTGCTCATTGTTGCAGGTGTTTGGAAATCGGCGAACAGTTTAGTTCAGCAAAATTTAGACAGTAACATCGTTATTACCCAGCGGGTGTTACAGCGTCTTATTGACGATAGACAAGAAATCATCAGTAGCGTGTCGAATGTGTTGCTTCGGTCCTACGATTTTAGACGGGCGGTAGGAACTGAGGACCAGCCATCGATTCAAACCGCATTCACCAGTTATGCTGAACGAATTAACACCGACGTTATTGGCTTAGTCGACTTAAATCACAATGTAGTTGCAGCGTATTCGCCGCTACTTAAGCAGGGTGAAGTGCTGAACGCAAGCAAGGTGTTAGTTGCTCAAAAGCGAGAAAACGGTTTTTTTGTTGTAGATGACACGCTTATTCAATTTAATGTGTTCCCAGTTGAAATACCCACGCTTCGCTACTACTTGCTAACTGGTATAAAGTTTAACAACTCACTAATAAGTGATTTAAAAGGTCTGGTCGAAGCCGAAATTGTTATTAGTGATGTTGATTCAGGCGACATAATCACTTCTACGCTAGAAGCTTCTAAAGCGATGACTATAGTTGGTAACGCGCAAACACCATCTTGGTTTGATGTAACCTTTGGTAGTGAACTCACTTATGTTAGTCGAGCTGTGGATATCGGTTCAACGGATAACGTGCCTATGGAAATTACCGTTGCGGTCGACGTCACCGATGCTTATAACGCCTTTACTCAAATTCAGTTGACTATTCTATTTCTGACTCTTTTGGCAATTGCCGTTGCTTTAGGTATTGCTATGGTGCTTGCTCGAAATGTAAGCCAGCCGGTATCCAACTTGGTTTCTGCAGCTAACCGAGTTGCCGAGGGCGAATATAACGCAAACTTGAAAAAAGCCAGCCGGTTAAAAGAAATAACCGCCCTTGCTAATGCGTTTAGCCGGATGCAAGACCGAATTCAGTATCGTGAACAGCGCATTCGTTATCAAGCGCAGCACGACGTATTAACTGGCCTCTACAACCGCAATTACGTGGAGCACTTTTTTGAAGACAAGATGTCAAAAGAAAAGTCACTGCAAGTGGTTGCGATTACCGTCATCGGGTTTCGGACTATCAACGATCTTTACGGTTACTCGAACGGTGATAACACGCTAAAAGCATTGGCAGAACGGTTATTACGCTGGCCGGGGATTGCGGCTCGTCTGGCCGGTGGTGAAATTATCTATATAAGTGATACACCACTCGATGACGTAAAACTTGAAACGCTGCGTCATATACTCGAACAGCCCGTTGAAAGTAATCTAATAGCGATTCCAGTTAAAATCGCGATGGCGACAGTATCATGTCCTGAAGATGCTTCTAACTCTGAAGAGTTGTTCCGTAAAATGAACATTGTGTCGGATGAAGCGATACATTCAGGAAGTTGGTTGGTTAAATATCAGCCGGAATTGGAAAAGCGTTACTTACGACGTCTTACCATAACTACGGAATTGAAGCGCTCGTTGGCGAGTCAGCAGTCTGAGCTGTCTATGGTTTATCAACCCAAAGTTGATTTAAACACAAAGACGGTATGCAGTATGGAGGCCTTGATTCGATGGAACAACAGCAAGCTTGGCTTTGTACCACCCGACGAGTTTATCACTATTGCCGAGCAGGCTGGGCTAATAGAGCAGGTAACTACATGGGTTATGCATCAAACCATTCAAGATTTAGCCTACTTTAGAGAACAAGGATATTCCTTTACCATAGCGATGAATTTGTCTACACAAGACATTCAAAACAAGCCATTGCTACATAAACTAGAGAACATGCTCGAAAGCGCTAATTTACAGCCTTCTGCATTAGAGTTGGAAATTACCGAAAGCGACCTAGTAGAGGATGCAGATCTTGCGGTAGAAAATCTGAATGGCCTAACCTCTAAGGGCTTTAAGTTTGCTATAGATGATTTCGGCACAGGTTATTCCTCTCTTGCTTACCTTAAAAACTTACCCGTTGACACCATTAAAATTGATAAGAGCTTTATTTTGAATTTAGCTTCCGATGAAAACGATCAGCAGATTGTGCATACGGTGTTAAGTCTGGCCAAGGTGTTTGAACTCAAGGTAGTTGCAGAGGGTGTTGAAGACCAAGAATCTATGGATATCCTCAAAGAGTGGGGCTGTGATATCGCACAGGGTTACCATATTAGTCGACCACTTGCTAAGGATGCATTGGAGGAATGGTTACATACATCTTCGATGGGCATGCTACCCAATGTGAGCAATGCCTAGTAGCACCATACCTAAAATGAACTGACTTTGGTAAAAAGGCGTAGTATAAGCATAGTCTACAGGAGACAATAAATGTTATCGCGCCTTATCAACTTTCCCGCAAGCGTCAATTCTAACATATTGAAAATAATTAACTTCGCTTGGTTTCAATGTGTTTGGTGGCTACTCATTTTATTCCAATCACAAGCGGTTGTTGGCGTACTGTGCCTTATGGGCTTTTGGTTATGGTTAACCCCTAAGGTGAAATCTGACGCGACGTTAATTCTGGCACTCATGGTTATAGGAATGTTGGTGGATTCCACACTGATGAATGCTGGGGTATTTATATTCGAAAATTACTCCAACCATCTTGTTATCCCATTTTGGTTGGCACTACTGTGGGGGGCGTATGCTGCAACCCTTCAACACAGTATGGGAGTGTTCGAAGGTAAACCTTGGTTGTGTGTTGTGGCGGGAGCAATAGCAGCGCCATTAAGTTATTTAGGAGGGGCTAAACTCGGTGCAGTCGAGTTTGGATTTTCTACTTCTTCAACTGTGTTAGTGTTGGCGCTTGTGTGGTCTGTAGTATTCCCTATCAGTTTTGTGATTGTACAACGGATTCAGCGGCTTCCCAAACAAACCCCTGCTTGAGCTAGATTGTTCTAGCCCGATATATTCTCAAATATCATATATCAAATCAGTTTCCACTTAAGCAATCGTTAATTGTGTTACTCGCCGATGTGGTTTGGTATTCTTGAGGCTAAGGGTACGTACCGCGACATCATCATAACTAGAATAATAATAACAACATGTGGAGTAGGCATGAGCATTATCACTCAGATTGCACAGGGCGCTAAAAAAGCTGCACACGTTTTGTCTGTGCTAGATGAAGGCGTGAAAAATAACGTTTTACGGGATATGGCGAAAGCTATTCGAGAGAACAGCGATTCTATTATTGCGGTGAATGAAAGAGAAGTGGCACGGGCAAAAGACAACCACCTAGACGCTGCTATGATCGACAGACTAATTCTGAATAGGGACCGTGTGGAATCCATGGCCGCTGGGCTTGAAATGGTCGCAGATTTACCAGATCCCGTGGGTGCGATTCGTGAATTAGGCGTTCGTCCCAATGGCATAAAAATTCAAAAAATGCGAATTCCGTTGGGCGTTGTATGTATGATATACGAGGCTCGCCCGAACGTGACAGCAGATGCAGGTGCACTATGCTTCAAGTCAGGCAATGCGGTAATCCTACGCGGTGGAAAGGAAGCTCTTGATACCAGTTTGGCGATTGCCGAAATTATGCAAAAAGTCTTAGTTAAGCATGATTTACCACAGGAATTAATTTCTGTGGTTCCCGATCCTGATCGCGGTTTACTGCAAGAACTCATGTGTCAACGTGACTACATTGACGTTATTATTCCTCGTGGTGGTGAAGGGCTAATAAACTATGTGACTGACAATGCAAAAGTTCCAGTTATCCAGCATTTTAAGGGCGTTTGCCACTTATATGTCGACAGCGATGCCAACATTGAAAAAGCACTAGGACTCTTGTTAAACGGTAAAACCCAACGCACAGGTGTTTGTAATGCACTAGAGGGTCTTATTGTACATAAAGACATTGCTCCATCTTTTCTTCCATTGGCGGCGCAGGCGCTGGAGGAACACCAGGTTAAGATCCACGTAAATCAGTCTGGCGCCGAATATTTTACAAATGCCGACGTAATAGCAGAAGATGCCTTTGGTGAAGAATACCTCGGACTAGAAATCGCAGTGCGTGTGGTTGATTCATTTGATGAAGCAATTTTACATATTGCTACGTTTGGTAGTAATCACACTGAAGTCATTTGTACCGAAAATACTGATAAGGCGTCGTATTTCCAGCGTGCAGTTGACGCTTCCGTGGTCATGGTGAATGCTTCTTCCAGATTTAGTGACGGCAGTGAGCTTGGCTTGGGTGCTGAAATTGGTATTGCTACCACCAAATTACACGCTTATGGCCCTATGGGATTAGAGTCTTTAACCGCAGAGAAATACTTGGTTTGTGGTGAAGGGCAGGTCAGGGAATAAGGGCTGTTTCCAAGGTCTAAAACCAAACTGATCACACTTTAGTTTTGTCATTTTTGCGCCCAGTTCAACAAACCACTCTCTTTTGATTTTACTGGGCGTAGAATTTTTCGATTGTTCGCATTTCTCAATGGTATTACCTGCAATACGGGGCTATACTATGCGCCGCGTTTAAAAGCGATCAATAAAGATTGAAACTAAAGGACAAATAGTGACTCCTATTACAAAATCATTTCAGTATGGACAGCATACTGTAACTCTTGAGACGGGCGTAATCGCTCGTCAAGCAACGGCAGCCGTCATGGCAAGTATGGATGACACTGCTGTATTAGTAACCGTAGTGGGTAAAAAAGAAGCTAAAGCAGACCAAGACTTTTTCCCATTAACTGTTAACTACCAAGAAAAAGCTTACGCAGCAGGTAAAATTCCTGGCGGCTTTTTCAAGCGTGAAGGTCGCCCATCTGAAGGCGAGACCTTAATCGCACGTCTTATCGACCGTCCAATCCGTCCACTTTTCCCAGAAGGCTTCAAAAATGAAGTGCAAGTAGTGGTAACGGTAATGTCGGCAAACCCGGATATTCCTACAGATATCATTGCGATGATTGGTACATCTGCGGCGCTAGCTATCTCTGGTATTCCATTCAATGGCCCAATCGGTGCTGCTCGTGTTGGATATAGCAACGGCGAATACATTCTTAACACGCGTTTTGAAGAACAAGAATCAAGTGAACTAGACTTGGTTGTTGCTGGTACCCAAGGCGCAGTACTTATGGTTGAATCTGAAGCTGACGTGCTTTCAGAAGACACTATGCTAGGCGCGGTTATGTATGGTCATGAGCAACTACAAACCGTAGTGAATGCGGTAAACGAGTTTGCTGCTGAAGTTGCTACCCCTGCATGGGACTGGGCACCAGAAGCTGAAAACACTGTACTTAAAGATAAAGTAAAAGCGCTAGCTGAAGCAGAAATGACTGCGGCTTATCAGATTTCAGACAAGTTAGAGCGCAAAGACGCGGTAACTGCTGCTACTGAAAAAGCGTTAGAAGCTATCCTTGCTGAAGACGAAGAGCAAGATAAAAAGGAAGTTCTGGATCTGCTACACAACTTAGAATCAGACGTAGTTCGTTCACGCATCCTTTCTGGTGCTCCTCGTATTGACGGCCGTGACCCTAAAATGGTTCGTGGCTTGAACGTGGCAACTGGTGTACTTCCTCGTACTCACGGTTCTGCGGTATTTACCCGTGGTGAAACACAAGCACTTGTAGCTGCAACCCTTGGTACAGAACGTGACGCACAGATGATTGACGAGCTTCAAGGTAAGCGCGACAGCCGTTTCATGCTTCACTATAACTTCCCTCCATACTGTGTTGGTGAGACGGGTATGATTGGCTCACCTAAGCGTCGTGAGATTGGTCACGGACGTTTGGCTAAGCGTGGTATTCAAGCGGTAATGCCAAGTGAAGAAGAATTCCCGTACGTTGTACGTGTGGTTTCTGAAATCACTGAATCAAACGGTTCATCTTCAATGGCATCAGTATGTGGTACTTCATTGGCGCTTATGGACGCTGGTGTACCAATTAAAGCATCTGTTGCTGGTATCGCGATGGGCTTGGTGAAGAGTGACGAGAACTTCGTTGTACTTTCAGACATTCTAGGTGACGAAGATCACCTAGGTGATATGGACTTTAAAGTAGCGGGTACTACCGACGGTATTACTGCACTTCAAATGGATATCAAGATTGAAGGTATCACCAAAGAAATCATGCAAATTGCATTGAAGCAGGCAAAAGAAGCCCGTCTTCACATCCTAAACGTGATGGATGAAGCTATTGGCGGTCACCGTGAAGAGCTTAGCGAATTTGCTCCTCGCATCTATACGATGAAGATTGACCAAGACAAGATCCGTGATGTTATCGGTAAAGGTGGTGCAATGATTCGTCAGATTACTGAAGAATCAGACACCAACATCGAAATCGAAGACGACGGTACTATTAAGATCTTCGCCACTGAACGCGCTAAAGCGGACATTGCTATCGGTAAGATTGAGCAAGTAACGGCGGAAATCGAAGTAGGCAAAACTTACAATGGTAAAATTACACGTATCGTTGATTTCGGTGCGTTCGTTGAAGTACTACCAGGTAAAGAAGGCCTAGTTCACATTTCTCAAATCGCTCACGAGCGTGTGAATAAAGTTTCTGACTACTTAGAAGAAGGCCAAATGGTTGACGTTAAGGTAATGGAAATTGACCGCCAAAACCGCGTACGTCTTAGCATTAAAGAGCTTCTTGAAAAGCCAGCACCTAAGTCTGACGAAGGTAACGCTGAGTAATTCATCTAGTTGAATGTTGGTTTAAATTGAAAGGGGAGCCAGTTGGCTCCCTTTTTTATTGCGTGCGCCGGGCATGGCGCGTAGTGCGAAAGCACTGTTCAACCCATTGTGGTGATGAGTTGATGACTTGGAGGTGAAAGTCCTCTGCACACCCGGCAAGGGGAAGTGCTAGCCGAACGGCAAGGGTGTTCATCGTGAGGTGAAATCTGAAGGAAGCCGAAGGCAAAATGCTGGCCTGACGAACAGGAAGCGGTTTAGGCGTTGTTGCAGGGTGAGGTGGCGCATATCACTAAAGCCCAATACTTGCACGGGATGCAGCAACGTAGAGCCGACAGGTATAAGCAGGAAGGTCGCGCGAATTACCCCGGGAGATCTGGTATTTTGCCCTGTTTTTTTTAAGGCAGTGTGCTACTGACATCGAAAGGTGTTGGGATGGAATATCAGAAGTCAGCCGAGGCCGTAGTAGTGTTATTAAGCCGATAGCATGAAGGGCTGAACATAATTAACCGTGATTAGGACACTGTTACTCGATGTTGATTAATGATGCACAAGCGCAGAAGACTGCGGCCAGTGAGTGCGAAGACGGGCGGAACCTGTCGGGATACGCCACAGGTGCTGAAATTGACACGGCGGTCAGTGGGCGAACGAAAGCGGAACCATCGGTGACGATGGAAGCAGTGACAAACCGGGCCAATATGATGCTGGCCTATCAGCGGGTGGTGGAGAATAAAGGCGCAGCGGGTGTAGATAACCTGAGCACGCTGGATTTAAAACCGTGGCTGAAACAGCACTGGTTGAGTGTGAAGGAAGCCCTGACAGAAGGGCGCTATCTGCCACGAGCCGTCCGTAAAGTGGATATCCCTAAACCGAACGGGGAGGTCAGAACACTGGGGGTGCCAACGGTGACAGACAGACTCATTCAGCAAGCGATAGCTCAACGGCTAATTCCATTGGTGGAGCCGCACTTCTCTCATTCTAGCTACGGATTCAGACCAAACCGTAATGCATGGCAAGCAGTGCAACAGGCACAGCGCTACATCCATAGCGGCAAGCGATGGGTGGTAGACATAGATTTGAAGAAGTTCTTCGATCGGGTAGACCATGACATCTTAATGTCGAAACTGGCGAGCCTGATAGAAGATAAACGGCTGTTGAAACTCATCCGTCGCTTCCTTGAAGCGGACATGATGGACAATGGCCAGCGGGTCACACGGGACAGAGGTATGCCCCAGGGCGGCCCACTATCGCCACTGCTATCAAACATCCTGCTGGACACTTTAGACAAGGAATTAGAGCGACGAGGCCATAGCTTCTGCCGCTATGCTGATGACTGCAATATCTACGTGAGCAGTCAAAAGGCAGGCGAGAGCCTACTGGTCGATATCACCGAATTCCTGTCTAACGAACTGAAGCTGCAAGTGAATGTCAACAAAAGCGCGGTAGCGAGGCCATGGGAACGTAAGTTCTTAGGCTATAGCTTTAACTGGCACAAAGAAAGCCGGGTGAAAATCGCCGCGCAAAGTGTGAGTCGCTTCAAGGATAAAATCCGCGAAATGACCACAGGGCATTGCTCCCGCTCTGTGAGTGAAACGATAAAAGCATTAACCCCAGTGCTTCGGGGTTGGGTAAGTTACTTTCGCCTGACACAAGTTAAAGGTGTGTTGGAAGAGTTGGATGGCTGGATACGACGGAAACTCCGCCGCCTACTATGGCGGCAATGGAAACGTCCCTTCACCCGGGCCAGACATCTGATAAGAGCAGGTCTTAGTGAAAATCGGTCATGGCAATCAGTAACAAACCAACGCGGCGCATGGTGGAACGCGGGAGCTAGTCACATGAATCAAGCCTTCAGAAAAGGTTGGTTTGATAAAATGGGGTTAGTGTCGCTGCTGGAAAGTCACCGACAGTTCCAGTGTTAATATGAACCGCCGTGGTACGGAACCGTACGCCCGGTGGTGTGAGAGGACGGGAGTTGTGAAACTCCCTCCTACTCGAT
>JALUXV010000422.1 GCA_027013165.1 Alteromonadaceae bacterium | reverse complement strand
AACAAGGCTTTAACCAAGCATTAATCAAATTATCTGTGTTGCTGTATCAGGTTGACGGTACAGTCTCTTTATCTGAACAAGATTACCTTAATGATGTGGTTGACACTCTGGACTGGCAAAGCCCAATTTGCCCAGAGGCGTTTTTAAACGACACTATTTATCAAACCCGACAGGCTATTGACGCGGGTGACAGCGCAAACTTTATGCGTCAGTTAAAAGACGATTTAGTGTTTGATGCCAACAAAACCCTTGAAGTTGCCATGGGTATCACCGGAATAGACGGTGAGCGAAGCGAGAAAGAAACAGAACTGTTATCGCTATTAACTCACAAATTGCTTGCGAAAGCGCTTGTGAATAACGGGGCAGCCCAAGAGCCTATGGCTTAGTTCCGAATGAAATGAATGTGAAAAGGCCTCTCTATTGCTAGAGAGGCCTTTTTCGTTATACCTGAGAAGACGCCGCTTTCATTTCTCGCTCAAGCCGTTTGCTCTCATCAGCTCTTGGCTTAGTGAAGCGGGCAAGTGCTAAATACAATACAGGAGTAAGATACAAGGTAAATACCACTGCAATACCTAAGCCGCCGAATACCACCCAACCAATGGCATTTCTTGCTTCTGCCCCTGCACCTGTGGACAAAATTAAAGGTAAGCCACCTAATATGGTAGACACCAAGGTCATCATGATCGGGCGTAAACGTACCTTACCTGCCTCAACAATTGCGTCGTAAACGCTTAAGCCTTTGTCCCTAAGTTGATCAGCAAATTCAATAAGTAAAATCGCGTTTTTGGCAAGTAGGCCAATAAGCATGACCAGTCCAATCTGCGAATAAATATTGATACTGGTGCTTGTTAAGTACAAGGCATATATCGCTGCTGCGATACCAAAAGGCACGGTTAGCATAACAACCACCGCACTGTTCACACTCTCAAACTGCGCTGCCAGTACTAGCAGAACAATCAGGAAAGCCAGTAGATAAGTCATGGCAACTTGTCGAGAAGTTTCTTCATAGGTTTGCGCTTCGCCAAGGAAAATCAGGCCAATACCTTGGGGTAAGGTGTTGTTACCCAGCGCTCTAATTTTGTCTACCACTTCGCTAATGGGTGTGTCTTCTGGCAACTCCATTTCAACTTTAATGGCTCGGCGCTGAGCTTGGCGTTCAAGTTCGGCGGCAACGCCTTCCTCGGTAATATATGCCACACTCGACAATGGTACTAAGCTTCCTGAACCACTCTTCACATATAAGCTAGTAATGTCCGACGGGTTGATAGTACTGCGGCTGTTGGTTTGCAAAATAATGGGCACAGCCTGATCACCCACATTCAAATCGGCAATGTCGTCGCCATTGACCGCAGCGCGTAGTGTTCGAGCAATATCATTTAGCGGTACGCCTAATTCTTCGGCACGGCGTCTGTCAATATTTACCCGCATTTGGGGCTGGGTTGGATCATAGCTAATACGGGCACGACCTAGCTCTGGTAAGGTGTTTTCAAGCTCTCTGGCAAAAGCAGTTGCTGCTTCAAAGATTTTTGGATAGGTTTCACCCGTTATGGCAATTTCTAAGCCGCCACCTTGGCCCCGTAAGTTCAAGCTGTTACCGCCCCACGCATTGCCCGGCGCACCTGGAATTTGCTGCAATTTTGGACGAATTTCGTTAGCTACTTCTTGCAGTGTTTTATCTCTGTCATCCCAGTGCTTTAACGGCGCGGTAATAAATACAATATTGGGATCCCACTGACCTACAACGGTATAAATGGAATCAACCGTACCGTCCTCAACGTAGGGCATAAGCATGGCTTCCATCTTTTCAGCTTGTCTGTCCATAAAGTTGATACCCGCGCCATCTGGGCCTCTGGCAAAGATACGTATAGTACCTCGGTCTTCACTGGGTAGCAGTTGATTGTCTATATTCTGTGCTAGCAAATACGCACCACCGCCAGCAGCCAAACTTAATACGCCTACAAGCCAAGCGTACTTGAGAGCGGAAACCAATGAACGCTGGTACAGCGACAAACACATGTGACCAAAACGACCAAAGGTACGACTGAACAAGCTTACTTTGTCGGCCTTTGTTTTTACTGGCAAACGGGCAGTTAACGCTGGCACCAAAGACAATGCCACAAATGAAGATATGATGACCGCGCCGGCTAACACGCCACCAAATTCACGGAATAATCGCCCTGCGGTAGACGGCAAAAAGGCAATAGGTATAAATACCGACGCCAACACTGCGGTAGTGGCTACCACAGCAAAAAACACCTCTCGCGTACCTACAACCGCAGATGCTCGTGCGCCTAAACCCATGGCTCTGCGTCGTTGAATGTTTTCAGACACTACAATGGCATCGTCTACAATCATTCCCGTGGCAAGAACCAAAGCAAGTAGGGTTAGTATATTGATAGAAAACCCCATGCCCCAAATAATGGCAAGAGCACCCGCCAACGATACGGGAATAGAGAGTGCTGGTACAATAGTGGCACGCCAAGAGCCAATAAATACAAGTAGGGTAACAATAACCAAAACCACGGTTAAACTGAGTGACACTACTACTTCTGCCACCGAATCGCGGATAAATTCCGCATCGTCTGCGGTTACTACAATATCTAACTCAGGAAAACGCTTTTGCAGATCTTCCACCGATGCCAACACTTCGTCGGAAATTTCAATGGTGTTTGAACTGGCTTGACGGATCACGCCTAAACCAATCACCGGACGGCCATCCAAACGAACCATACTTGAAGTGTCTGCTGGGCCAAAATAAACACTAGCTACATCGTTAATTCGCACATCGCCGGTAACCACTATATTACCCACATCTTCGGCTGACACCGAAGTAGCATCGGCGCGAACTATCAGCGCTTGGTCTGCGGACTGAATGCTCCCCGCAGGCACATCAAAAGGCGCAAGTTGGAGTGCGTTGGCAATGTCTGTCATCGACAAACCAAAGCTAGTGAGACGAAGGGGGTCGATAGATACGCGCAGCACTCTAGCTCTGTCACCGCGTAAGCTAACATCGGCAACTCCGGGAATACTTAAAAATAAGGGCGCTAAATCAGTTTCAACACGCTCAGTGAGAGTTTCCATGTCTAGAGTTTCACTTGACACGGCTAGACTTACTACCGCTTGTGCATCGTTGTCGGCACGAATAATTGCGAGATTTTCAACTTCATTGGGTAGCTGGCGCTGAACTCGGCTTACCGACTCACGGGTTTCGTTAGCTGCATCTTCAAGGTTTACACCGGGCCTAAACTCAACACGTACTCGCGCAGAGTTTTCCTCGCTCTGGGCATAAATGTTTTTAACACCACTTACCCTTGCCACCGCACCTTCTAATCGGCTGGTGACTTCCGCATCTACAGTTTCAGGTGACGCACCGGGGTAGCTAGCGGTTACTGTTACTGTTGGTGTATCTACATCGGGGAGTTCTCGAACTTCTAACCCGTAAAGTGCCGACAACCCTGCAATAGCAATAAGTAGGTTAAGTACAACAATCAGTACTGGGCGTCTTATAGCGGTAGAGGGGAGGTCGTTAGTTATTTCTGTGTTGTCCATTAGTTAGTGACTCCCGCTAATGCTGTAGTCACTTCTTGGCCATTTCTTAAACGTTGCACACCTTCCGCAATTAACGTGTCGCCTTCGCGCACATCACCCGTAATCAATATTTTTCCGCGCAGTCGTTGATGCACGTTAACGTCTACGCGCTTGGCTTTGCCGTCTTCAGACAACCAAATGTATGCACCTTGAGCACCCCACAATAATGAAGCTTCAGGCACCGCGGCGAAGCGTTCACCTTCCACCGTTAGATTCACTCTAAAGCTCATTCCTGGACGATAACTGTCTGCACTGTTATCAAGAATGGCACGAGCGCGAACGGTTCTGTCTTCTTCATTTACACGGCTGTCTACTTGAGCAATTTGTGCCTCAAGCGAAACTTGTCGGTTAGTCCATGGTTCTAGCGTTACAATGGGATTATTCATTAGCACGCCCATGGATGATTCTGGCGCACGAAAATTAATGAAGAGTTTGTCTCTGTTATCAAGGGTAGTAACTATGGTTTGTGCGGTGATTCGGTCACCTACCTCTATATCGGTAAGCCCAACAATGCCTTTGAAAGGGGCGACGATTCTTCTGTCATCTAAATCCGCTTGTGCTTCTTCAAGAGCGACTTCAGCGAGTTCGTGCTGTGTACGGGCCAAATCTAACTCATTAACAGGGATAGCACCTTTTTCAAAACTTTCGGTTAAGCGTGAAAGGGTACGTTGAGTTTCTTTCAACTCAAGTTCTGCTCGCTTTACTGCCACTCGCTGACGTCGGTCGTCCAATCTAACCAACACTTGGCCTGCTTCAACCAATTCACCGGGGGTAAAGTTAATTTCAGTAACTTCATCAGACACCGCTGGGTAAAGTACAACAGAGTTTACCGCCTCGGCACTGCCTACGGCTTCGACATATCTTGTTTCATTTAAAAAAGTAACTGGAGTGGTAACAACTAATTTGGCGGTGTTATTATTAAAAGACTGAGCAAAAGCACCTTGCGACAAGGTAGTTAATGCAACAACGCCAAAAAGTACGTTGCGAGTTATTTTTTTTATCATTTTGTGTCCGTTACGTTTTGGTTTTCGTACCAAAAAGCAACTCAATCACCCATTAGTTGAGTTGCTTGATGCAAGAAATACGACATATACTTTTGGATACGTATACCAACATACACGGATTAGCTTAGCAATTGCAGTTCAGCGTACTCTCGGTACAAGGTATCGCTTTTCATCAATTCTGAGTGGCTTCCAACCGCTACAACCTTCCCTGATTCCATAACTACTATGTTATCTACGTGTTTTACGGTAGCCAAACGGTGGGCGATCACAATGCAGGTTTTGCCTTTCATTAGGGTATTCATGGCTTTTTGCACCATGTTCTCGCTCATGGCATCAAGGGCACTGGTGGCTTCATCAAGTAGCAAAATAGGGCGATTGGCAAGAATGGCTCGGGCAATAGCTATTCGCTGCTTTTGCCCACCCGAGAGCTTAACGCCTCGCTCGCCTAACTGAGTGTGGTAGCCGTCGCTCAGTTGTTCGATAAATTCATGAGCATAAGCAAGTTTTGCAGCCTCAGTGATGTCTGCCTCCGTCGCATCGGGTGTACCATAGCGAATATTGTCGATAACCGAGGTGGCAAAAATAACCGGCTCTTGAGTCACAATAGCAATGTGCTTTCTGAGTAAATCCAACGGCATTTCAGCAATATCTAGGTTGTTAAAGCGTATTTGCCCGCTACTTGTGTTGTAAAAACGCATAAGCAATTGAAATATAGTTGACTTACCCGCGCCACTTGGGCCAACTAAGGCAATGGTTTCACCCGCTGGTATATCTAAGGTCATATTGTCGAACAATAGGTTGGCTTCATCGTAGCCAAACGACACCTGGTCAAAATGCACGCTGGGTGCATCAATGGCTTTAGTTGAACTTGCCTCTCCGTCATCGGAAATTTCAGGTGACGTATTCAATAATTCAAACAAACGCTCGCTTGCCCCTACGCCTCGCTGTACTTCACCAATAACCTCACTAATAGTGGCAACGCTGCTGCCCGCCATAATGGCGTAAAACAAGAAGGCTGATAGTTCACCCACGGTTAGGCTACCACTTAACACCTGACGTGCACCTACCCAGAAGATCAAGGTAATCGATGCCATACTCAGCAGCATAATGCAGCCAATCAGCAAGCTACGGTAATGGATGCGTTTAGCTGCCACCGACATGGTGTTCTCTACGTTCTGGTTAAACTGAGTGCGTTCGGTGTCTTCAGCGTTATAGGCTTGTACCGTCATGATCTCATGGAGTGATTGGTCGATGTGTGCCCCAATATTCGCCACGCTGTCCTGACTGGCTTTTGCAAACTTCCTTACTTTGGGCGCAAGCACTTTTATAGGAATGAGCACGGCAGGTACGGCTATTAATACACACAAAGTGAGAATAGGGCTGGCAATACCCATTAATATCAGTGCACCAATAAAAGTAACGAACGAGCGCAATGTCATTGATAGGCTCATACCTACTACAGTTTGAATGATCGTAGTGTCGCTAGTGAAGCGAGAGATAACCTCGCCGGTGCGAAGTTCTGCAAAAAATGACGGGGGAAGAGACAACAAGTGTGAAAACACTTGAGAGCGAATATCAGCACTTACGCGCTCGCCCAGCCAACTCATTAAATAAAATCGAATGTAGGTGGCAGCGCAGGCGACAATGGTAACCGCTAGTATCATAGTGGTGGCGGTATTTAACTCGTCGGTAGACGCAGCAATAAAGCCACTGTCTATGGCGTACTTAATACCTTGGCCTAGCATTAGCCAAGCACCTGCTGCTACGAAAAGCGCAACAATAGCACCTGCGGTTTTCAGCGCGTATTTAGATAAATGAGAGCCTATCCAGCCTAATACTTGCTTAGTGGAAACCTGTGGTTTGGATTGTGACAATAGAACCTCTGCACCTTGAACATGCCGTATTCACTTGTACATTTGCGCAAAGTGACAAAATTCAAGGTGCATTCAATAAGATTAGGCGGTTCCGTCTCTACATTGGTTAAACTGGGTGTTGTAGTTAAGTTCAGAAACGGCAGCCCGCGTTGTGGCTTGTGTAGTGACAATTTCAGATACGGCCTCGCCAGAACTTGATTCTGCTATCCAAAGTTTCAATTCGTCGCCATCTCGTAAACGTTCAATCGTATATCGTTTTCCGCCATCAAGGGATACATCAAACTTGGCGGTGGCCTCTTTTACTGCCCCGTTATTGTGGTGTGCGTGATAAAGAATAGCTTTAACCCATAATACGTGTTCTCCTGGAGGGAGATCCCTGAGTTGCGCAACGCCAGTAAGCCTTTGGTTTCTGCACATCAAACCAATGAACTCTCGCTCGGGAAATACTCGTTGTGCAAAATAGTCGACGCGAGCTTCATTATCTTGAATTTGTGATTGCTGGGTAATGACATTATTACTTGAAGAACACCCGGCAAGACACAAAGTCAACAAAGCACTGTAAAGCAATGTATTTTTACAACTCATAACACTTATCCTTAAGTCATTGGGTTCGGTTTAATAGTAGTTTGAATTTTGAGCGATGACCAGTGGATTTCAATACATTTACAAAACACGCACGCCAGAATTTGGATTGATAAATATTGCTTGGAAACCGCATTTATACTTGCAATCAACCACTATATCCGTATAATTCGGCGGCCTTCTAATAGGTGCTTGATTTTTCAACACCAAAAGAGGGCTTAAGTTAACGGTAACGCTACAACGAGTTTGAGGCATTTATGGTTACTATTCGTTTACAGCGTGGTGGCGCGAAAAAGCGTCCTTTTTATCAACTAGTGGTGGCAGATAGCCGTCGTGCAAGAAACGGTCGTTTCATTGAAAACGTTGGTTTCTTCAACCCAACTGCACAAGGTCAAGCAGAGCGTTTACGCGTTGACCTAGAGCGTGTTGATTACTGGGTTGGTGTTGGCGCGAGCTTATCTGAGCGCGTATCTACCTTGGTAAAAGAAGCTAAGAAAACTGCAGCGTAAGTTGCGATTAACTGGTGGGTATAGATGAGTCATACATCTGACAACGTGATTGTTGGCAAAATTGGCGCGCCTTACGGCGTAAAAGGTTGGGTCAAAATCAACAGCTATACCGAAGTGCCAGAGGGTATTTTTGAGTATGTACCGTGGTTTCTCGGTAGCGAAAAAGAATACCAGATAGACCAGTGGCGACCGCACGGTAAAAGCTTGGTAGCGAAGATCGAAGGTGTTGATAGCCGAGACGATGCTGAACGCATCAAAAATCTCGATATTAGCATTTTAGCTTCGCAGCTCCCTGAACTAGGGGAAGAAGGCGTTTACTGGCGAGAGCTTACCGGCATGCAAGTAGTAACAACGCAAGGTTACAACTTGGGTGTGGTAAAAGACGTATTCAACACAGGTGCAAACGACGTAATTCAGGTCAAAGCAAATGTGGGTGATGCGTTTGGTCAAAAAGAAAGATTACTACCTTTTGTATTCGACGATGTCGTTCAAGAGGTAGATAAAGAAGCGAAGGTCATTAAAGTTGACTGGGACCCGGGGTTTTAAGTGACACCGGAAAAGTGGTTCGGGGTTGTTAGCCTGTTTCCAGATATGTTCGCTCCATTCACTCAACAGGGTGTTATTGGAAGAGCTGTTAAGTCTGGCAAACTATCGGTAGACACCTTTAACCCCCGTGACTTTACTACCGACCGTCATCGTACCGTAGATGACCGCCCTTACGGCGGAGGTCCAGGTATGTTGATGATGGTTCAACCGCTTACTGAAGCAATACAAGCTGCCAAGGCTCTTGGTGGCGAAAACAGTAAGGTGATTTACTTATCACCTCAGGGGAAACCCTTAGACCAGCAAGACGTTCAACGTCTTGCCAATATCGACCGCACAATTTTAATTTGCGGGCGATATGAAGGAATCGACGAGCGCGTTATCGAAAGCCACGTAGATGAAGAAATTTCTATTGGTGATTACGTGTTAAGCGGTGGAGAGCTACCGGCAATGGTTCTTATGGACGCCGTTGCAAGGTTAGTTCCCGGCGTGTTGGGGCATAAAGCCTCAGCAGTTGAAGATTCTTTCACTGACGGCCTTCTTGATTGTCCGCATTATACGCGGCCAGAAGTGCTCAATGGTCAATCGGTGCCTGAGGTTTTGTTAAGTGGTGACCACGAAAAAATTAGGCAGTGGCGATTAATGCAGTCTTTGGGTAGAACCTGGCAGCGTCGCCCTGAATTGTTAAATCACCTAGCTCTGACTGAGGAGCAGGAGCGTTTACTGGAATTATTCCAAGCGCAACTGCAGCAAGATGACAGTTAACTAGGACGAGAGGATATGATGAGCAAAGTCAGTCAAGATATCATCAAAAAAATCGAAGAAGCACAGCTAAAAGCTGATGTTCCTGCGTTTGGTCCAGGTGACACAGTAGTTGTAAAAGTTCGCGTTACCGAAGGTGACAAAGAGCGTCTTCAGGCTTATGAAGGTGTTGTTATCGCTAAACGTAACCGTGGTCTGCACTCGTCTTTTACCGTGCGTAAAATTTCTAGCGGCGAAGGCGTTGAGCGTGTGTTCCAAACACACAGCCCGGCAGTTTCTTCTATCGAAGTGAAACGTCGCGGTGCGGTTCGTCGTGCTAAGCTTTACTATCTACGTGAGCGTTCAGGTAAGTCTGCACGTATCAAAGAGAAGCTTAACTAAGATTACTAATCCTTGCGTTATTGTTAACTTCGAAAAAGCCCGCTTTATGCGGGCTTTTTTGTGTTTGGGATTTGGTGAACGGTTTTGTTAGTTGTTGTTTATTGTGATTCTTGTGTTGTGTGGTGAGAGAAGTTGACGGTTTAAAGCACAGTAGGTTGGTTGTTTCTTGTTTTTGACCGGTGTGAAAGGTTGAGTTTTACTTTTCGTGAGTTTGATTGGTGAATAAAGGGATTTTTTGTTTGATGGGAGGAAAGGTTCCTGTTTGTAGAGAGGGATTTTTCCTGATAGTTGTATTGTTATGTGTCAAATTGAAACGGAATAGTTTGTTATGAATATTATGCGGTTACTAGGCGTTATTTTAGGTCTAGCATTTATATCTATTTATGGCTATATCTTTCTAACAGAACACTTAGCTGCACTTGGTAGTGTTTTAGGCTTTTTGGTGGGTGTATTGTTTATTCTTTTCGGCGTTACAGGCAAAGACTCAGTACAGTTGCTGTTTAAAAAGCTAACTGGTCGTAGTTTTAGCAATGGCACCTAACAAAGCGCTTAAGTCGCATCCCGCTGCGCGGGCTGCTGGGACAAAAACACAATGCGGCTTCGCTGTTATCGCATTGTGCTTTTGCCTCTTAGTGTGAAGTTAGCATTCATGGAGGAAATGTGGATTACGTTTGGAACTACATAAAAGAGCGATTCATACCTGACGGCTTTGCGTTCACGATGGATGCATTTTGCAGAGAATATGACGCAGAAGATGACTTAACCAAAGTTGATATAGCATTTGAAATTTTCGGGAAATCTGAACGGGAGTTTCTTGAAGTTGAAAATGCGATCACCTCATCTGAAATGTCTGGTGAAGATGCTTATTTGGCTTTAAAGCGAGCCAAAATGAAGCAACGCCTGACTAGCCACTTTTTTGCGATCTCGCTCTACCATATTGTTGAAAAAGTATTGAAAGCTAAATTAGCCTCTGTAGATTGTAATGCATGGACTGAATCCTTAAATTTTGAAGCGCTTAAAAAACGACTCAAAGAACACGGATATGATATTCAAAATTTCTCCAACTATGACTCAATTAATAAGCTCAGAATGGTAGCAAACGCAGCAAAACATGACTTGGAAACTGATAAGCAACTAGATGCTATTCACACTTCATTTAAATTTAGAGAAGAATTGCCTTATTTGGGTAGTTTTTTTCATGACAACAATATCATACCTGCATGCTGGGCATTTATCAGAGAGTTGTACGCGGCAACCGCAAGCCAGAAGTGCTAACAAAACGCTCAAGTCGCCACCCGCTGTGCGGGCTTGTGGGACAAAAACACAATGCGGCTTCGCCATTTTCGCACTGTGCTTTTGCCCCTTAGTTTAGTGCTAGATATCAGTCACATACAGGAATTTTTGATGGAAAATAATTTAATAAATGTCTGCTACGAAGGAACTGAGGGCTCATCCGATATTAAAACCGTGATGCAGGGTAATATCCTGTATATTTCGTTGATAGATGTTCAGAATGCATTGAACAAAGAAAATTTGGATATAGATGAATCTCATGTGTCAAAATCCATTATTGGTTTATTGAAAGGCCGCCTCAAACAACTTGAAAGTGATGAATACATTTATATTCACAACGAACTTCTTACCCATTTAGATAAGCAAGAAATGTTTGTCACCCAACCAGGCCTCTTTAGGGTTTTGTCGTACGACGATAGCGTTGCAGGTAAGAAATTTCAGAGATGGCTCTATCACGAAGTGGTACCCTCAATAATGAAATATGGCAAGTTTCCGCCTCCACTTGTTCATCAAGAATCCGATGTTATGAAAATAGCCAAAACTCTTGTACTCGAAATAGAAGAACGAGAAAGGCTAGAAAGAGAGACTAAGGAACGCTTTGCTAAGCATGAAGAAGTCATTAAATCTATAAGTTCGAAGCTCAATACGTTAGAAGAGGTCTCACCAAATACTAAGTTTGTCACAGCCACCGAATATTGCGAATCGGAAGGTCTCGAAAATATCGACTTACAGCTTGTTTTTGGTTGGTGTTTGAAAATTTGCGTAGAGCAATCAGAGCCCACAGTCAAATCAATGGAAAACGGACAAGAAGTCCTGCGATTTCCTACACACGTGGTGATCGAAGCCGTAAGAAACATCGAAAAAGGCGCCTAACAAAGCGCTGTTGTCGTTCCCTTCGCTTACTGGGACACAAGTTTGAAGGAGGCTTCGTATTATAGCCCACGTGCTTGTACCCCAAAGCTCAGCGTTATGAGCTCTCGGACAACACAAGGAAAAAGTTCTAATTATTGCCTTAGCTAATCTTTCCAATAACCCCTAAGTTGTTGAAAGACTTAATGGCGATTTTTGGACCGTATTATTCGGGCCTGCAAAGGATGAGAAATGAATCATAACTAAACTTTTAGTCGCACTCGCTGCGCGGTCTGCTTGAACAAAAATGCAATGTGGCTTCGCTATTATCACGTTGTGCTTTTGCTCTTTAGCTCAGAATCATGTGTTCGGTAATGTTTAAATTAAGGATGTTTAAATATGCAAATTGAAGCTAACAGAAAGGTATTACAGACAATAGAATCTCACGGAAAATCTGGTAGTGGTATTATCTCTCTTGCCAACGAAACCAATATTAACCAATCAGACCTAAGAGAATTTCTGCGCGTTAATAAAGGTATGGTGTCTAAGTCTAGTTTAAACGGTGCGTACACAATAAACCGTTTTGGAGAGCATCGAGGCTCAATCGAATCAATGCTTTCTACACTAGTAAAAAGATCGAAGATCAAACAGTTCTATCGGTACTATATTATTGCGTTCATCGCTTTCACATTGGGCTTAATGCTGGGGCGCATTGGCTAATGTACCCAACAAAACACTTAAGTCACAGCCCGTTGGGCGGGTCGCTGGAACAAATACACAATGAGGCTTGGCGATTATCGCATTGTACATTTGCCCGTTAATTTAGTTTGTGACGCCAATTGGATATCCTTTATCGTAAAACGCATGCGTTGTAACGCGCTGTTCGACCAACAATGAACAGTCTCTGGATGAAAATAAATGAAAAACTTACTGTTTATATGTAGCAGAAATCAGTGGCGTAGCCCTACAGCAGAAACCATATGGCGAAAGCATGCCTATCTCAATGCTAAATCGGCGGGCACGAGTCCAAAAGCTAGAAAAACAGTCAGCCAAGCAGATATTCGCTGGGCTGATGTGATATTTGCTATGGAATCTAAACATAAAAGTCGACTTAAAGCTGAATTCACACGATTGCTTGATCATAAACCCATTTATGTATTGGATATTCCAGACAATTATCGATATATGGACCCTGAACTGGTTCAGGAGCTAGAGACACTGGTGCCTCGGTATCTCGATATCTAGGCCGTTAAGAATTTGCGCGTAAAACACTGAGAGTAGTATTAGCCATATTCTTAACACAATGAGTTTCTTGGGCTTATCTCAGTTTCAACGCTTTACAAAGTATGTTTATATAGTGGTTTGTAGGGCGCGGCCTTGCGTTACGGGGCGCTTATTTTAAACGTAAAACCTAGTGAATCGTTTACACTTAATACAGCTCCCTGAACAGGGGTTAAATTGTAAAAGGAAAAACATGAAATCATGGAATGAGTTAACTAATCTGCAACGAGCCGTTGTTGGAATTTTAATGGTTGTTGCTGCGGCGTTTCTGCCAGAAATCGCGTTTCTTGTTCAGCTCGGTGGTATGGAAGTCGCAGTTGCGTTGGTTTTTGCAAGCCTTGCACCGTTAGTATCTTGGATAGCTATTAAATACCAAAAACTCAAAGAATTTATTTACACTTCAATAATAGCGTTGAGACAAAGTGCTTCAGCTAAGCCTTCTGTTTTTTGTATTCAGGCTTCATTTTGTGCAGTGGCACTTATATTTACAAGTTCAGGCATACTGGCTTTTTGCTTTTTCATGCCTAGTATGCTGCTCAATGGGGCCTTGGTGTAAATGCGCAAAACAACACCTGCATAAGTTGAATACAACCTAGCGGGCTGTTGGAACCAAAACGCACCGCAGGTTATTTGTTATTTAACATTCATAAAATAAGGATATATATGAAAAATACTATAGTCACTCTTGTCGTTGCACTTCTTTTGGGATGTTCTTCAACGCCAAACCTTTCATCCGAAGCATTTGAAGTGTCGGCCGAGAGTCTTAATGAACATTGGGAAATGAAGTCAAAATCATTTAGCTTCTCCGCTCCCAGAAATGTGGCTAAGCGACCCAATGGCTATGTAAAGGTACGGTATTTGATTGATTCAGACGGTAAGGTATTTAACCCAGAGATTATTGAGTCGGTGCCAGAAGGTGTTTGGGACGATCAAGGTTTGAAAGCAGTAAAACGAATGGAATATAAGCCTTCTGAATCTAATGTCGATAAAAAACTAGTGTATGTGACAACGGAATTTCATTTTGGCAACAGTGTATAGCAAGTCAACAAACTTGCTTTCTTAGTTTGTTAGTACCCCACATCACTAAGAGTCAATGTCACTCTGCCCTTTGTGCATGTGTTAGACACTGAGACGTTATATGTTTTCTAAAATGAAAAAAGTTATTCTCATTTTTCTTCTGCTTGTTTCTAACGTGGTCAATGCAGGGGGCAGCCACTTCGAAGTACAAGTAACCCATATTGTCACAATGGGAACTAAGTTTTATCTATCGGCGAATGTTCTCACCAAGTTTGACTACGACGATTCGGGCTGTACTACTATCCATATCGAAGGTAATTTCGATAGTATCACTTGGGAAAGATACGAACTGCTTATAAATCGAGAGATTCATTTGCGCTCTTTACAGAAACTGCATGAATCTAAAGAAAACAACACAACGATAAATTTTGGTTACATCGGGGCAGGCTTGTATCGAGTTGGTGTTTGTGAATATCAAAGTAAAGGGCTGTTTTATGACGAAACGGGTATTTTCTCACTATATACACGCGTTTAACAAAATGCTGGATGCGCGCCAGCGGCTATTGTGGGCATTGAATCATAGAAAGTTATGAGCATCATCGACTTAATTTATCTCTCCATCGTCATATTGTTGTTAATTATTACAAGCAGATCTTTGTCAAAAAAAGAAAAAGCATTTGCAATCACCAAGCAGAAGTTTTTAGCAAAATATGCTTTTAAAGAAGGTGGCTCAATATATCGGGAGCTACATAAGCACGGGTTTTTACTACTAAATAGAGCTGATGATGACTACGAAATTGCTAGTGTAATTAGTAAGACTCGAGAAAATGAAACTATCTACATTTTTGATTTCGTATTTACTTCAAAATATTCAGATAAGAGTAGCGCTAACCGACCTTCAGTTATTCGCGCAGCGTTTGTTACGTTCGAACGGAAAACGTTATTCGAATTTGCGGTGCTGCCAGAGGGGCTTTGGGAAAAAACAAAGCAACTGTTTGGGGCTCAAGACGTAGACTTTGAAGAATATCCGGAGTTCTCTAAAAAGTATGTTTTGAAGGGCGAGGACGAAGCAATGATTCGTGAGCGTTTTCCGAAGAAGCTTATACAAGCGTTGGAGAATAAACAGGGCATATTTATCGAAGGTCGCGAAAACTGTTTATTAGTCTACAAAGAAAGCGGTGGTCAGTTTAGTGACTATGAAAAACTCTACGAAGATGTAGTTTTGTTCAACAAGGCCCTTCGTTAAAGCAAAGAGTTAGTGAAAATCGCAATGATGCAAAGCTACTTTTTATTATGAATTTGTCGTTTAGTTCAGTGTTCTGCCATTTACAAGTAAGCGCATTATCGACTGGGTTTTAGTCTCGACTAGAGTAGACGAATCTTAACGCGACGGAGGAAGATTTGAATATAGTGTTGTTACCCGGTATGGATGGAACCGGTGTTTTGTTTACTCCTTTTGCAGCAATTCTACCTTCGCATGTACACTCGAAAATCATTCCACTAATTCAAAAGGTTGGATTGTCATATTCAGAGCAAGCAGAATATGTTGCAACAAAAATAGAGAACCGGTCTGTTATCGTCGCTGAGTCATATTCAGGTATGGTCGCTTTCGAGCTTTGTAGAAGGTTTCCAGAAAAAGTTGAGCAGGTTATTTTCGTAGCTAGCTTCATTAGTCGACCTTCTCAATTGGCCAAAATTGGAGAGAACATCCCTCTGCAACTTTTGAGGTTAGTGAAAAGACCGAATTGGTTGGTATTAAAAGTATTGTTTGGCAGTAAATTAAATAAGCTATCAAAAGAATTATTTTTACGTACGATGTCATGTGTACCTACAGAGCTTCTAAAATATAGGCTGAAGCAGATTTCTCAGCTAAAAACTCCTGAGATTGAGTTATCTGTTCCATGTACATACCTTTTGGCCAGGCAAGATAGGTTAGTATCAAGAAATGTTCTGGATGTTTTTCGGCGTAATTTTAGTAAAGTGTCTGTTTATGAATTGGAGGGAACTCATTTCCTTATACAAACAAATCCCGAAGGAGTGTGGGATGTCATTAAGGCAATCGTTAGCCATACGTAAGAAAAAAATGTAAGCGAAGATTCCTGATGCAGTTTTGCATTTGAAGGAGAATATATAGGCTCGGTTAAACGAGAAAAGCCAGAAGAAGTACTCTTGTCGCCCTGATTGCAGTTGGGGGATATGCAAAGTATTTTGGTCGTAGCCCTTTAGAGCCAATCTTGCGAAAAATAACGGGCAGTTGAATGTGCCCAATAATCCCTTTATGTTTATCTAGGTCAACAGCTTGTCTTTTTGACTAGTGTAACAATCCAAGGATGGTGTATGAATATTGATATAACAGTTCCACTACTGCCTGCGTCAGTGACTCAAGCAAATATATTGCAAATATTCGTTGGCGATGGCTTCGAAGTATCCAGAGATCAAATTCTATTTGAGGTTGAAACTGACAAGATAATTCTGGAAGTTGTAGCTCCAGCCGATGGCATTGTTCAAAACATCCTCATTAAATCCGGAGATTCAGTCTCTCCAGAACAGTTAACCATGCAACTGACTAATGTCGATAGTGTTGAAGAACCGATATCACCAGACGAGTTAGATGAAATAGCTCTCAATCAGCATCATGAATCAGTAGACCCAGAAGACGCATCAAAAGGGCCTGTAAGCACTGATAACGCCGGTCTTGTATTCGGTGCAGTAGCCTTGGTGTTATTTGCGTCGCTTATTGTTTATAGCGTACTTAAATAGCAAGATTGCTTTTTATCCAATAAAAACGGAACAGAAAATGGATATTACTATTACTCGACCAAAGCAATTCACTGACAAAATCCGAGACTACTACTTGTGGGCAGACGACATTGAGGTTGGTAAAATTAAACCTAACTCTTCTGCAACTTTTACTATTCCTGACAATACGAAAAAGATTAGAGCTACCATAGATTGGTGTTCCAGCCCTGAGTTCGACATTAGTGCAATGGAGTCGAATAAATTAACGGTTTTTAATTCTTTCGGTAATAATTTTATGGCGAGCCTATTTTTGCCCTTGTACTACGTCACCTTTGGTAAAGATAAGTATCTAACGATTAAAAGTGGGAAGTAACCCATCGACTATCTACTGTGTTAAATCTTTCTTAAAAGGTAATGTGTTTATGAATCAAGAGTTACTGTTTTCCTTGTTAGTAGATTTGCACTTAGATGGTGACCGACAGGGGCCAGGGAGTATAGATACAACGTTGAGAGCATTGGCTTCTGCATCATGCGATACGTCATCTCAGCTCAATATTGCCGATATCGGTTGTGGTACTGGTGCTTCTTCTCTAGTGCTGGCTAAAAATCTTCCAAATGCGCAAATCACTGCTGTTGATTTGTTTCCTGAGTTCTTGGCTGTGCTTGAAAAACGAGCAGAACAGTACGGGGTTTCAGAAAGCATTAAAACGCTCGTGGCTTCAATGGATGCTTTGCCATTTTCTGAGAACTCTCTTGATGTCATTTGGTCTGAAGGGGCAATTTACAATATAGGGTTCAAGAAAGGGATTGAGTTGTGGCGGCCATTGCTGAAAAAGGGAGGCATACTCGCAGTTTCAGAAATAACATGGCTACACCCCGATCCCCCAAAAGAAATTAGACGGCATTGGAAAACTGAATATCCAGAGATTGCCACCGCGCCTGACAAAATTAAACAACTGGAAGATGCTGGTTATGATTTGTTGGGCTACTCAGTACTTCCTCCGTCAGATTGGCAGGAGAATTACTATATCCCTACCCAGACGCGACTGCCAGGATTCGCGGCGCGCCATCCTGGTATTCAAGAGGTTCAAGACTTAATTGCAATGGAAAAACACGAGGCCAATCTTTATGAGAAGTTTAAGGATTGGTTTAGCTATGGATTTTATGTTGTTGCGAAAAGATAGGCCGACGACGAACCAAAATACCTAAACAACCTATAATAATTAACCCAATAGCGGGTGGCACGTTCACCGAGGTTGATGGTGTAAACGACGCGTATACCAAGCTTGCGCTGTTGGCTAAATTCTCTCCAGTAACGCCAGTGCGGGTTGATCCAATTCCAGTAATTCCCACCCCACTAGGGTTGTTTACTATTGCGCTACTTAACAAGCCACCAGAAAAAATGCTTACGGGGATCAATATTTGACAGGTGACTGTGCTCGTACAGCCAAAAATAAGCTCTGGGTCAATATCGAAAGGCATTCCACTGACCGTGTTGAATACTTGATCGCGTAACGCCGCTGCGGCTAAAAATCCTGCCGCTTGCCCTTGAAAGGTGAAGTTAGAAGATGAACAAACACCAAAAACAGCAGCGCATGTACTATCGATGAAACGTACGTCAAAAAAGCTACCGTCTACCTCTATACCATCAGCGCCGATAAGTTGGTTATTGTCTGTGATTAATAATGCCGCGTTAGCATGTGACGACAGCGCAATTAGCAACGCAAACGGTAAAATTAAGCGCGAAATAATAACTTTAACAACTTGCATAATCAGCGTCCTTTCTGTCTTGCTTGGATTGACGTTAGATATAATGAGTAACGTTTAGGTATATTTTCTGTTTAATTATTGAACTATAGATGTTCAATTTCAAGAAAAATTAATAGTTGTAAGCGCAATAGTTTTTGTATCAATATTTAATGCTAATGTATTGGTTTAAGCTTTTAATTCCGTAATAACTAAGCTGCCTTTATTGGCATTGCGCTTTGTTCTGATGCTAAATAAAACGAGTAATGGGGTCAGAGTCATTTTTCTGATTGGGCATTTACTCCGATATTTTCGTGCAGAATAGTGGTGCATTGAAAAGGACATAGTTTATGAAAATGAGCACAACGATTCGCGGCCTATTGCTAAGCTGCACACTTTTATTCAGTGGTATTGCAGGTGCTGAAATAAGGCAACTACAGCAAAATTTGTTCGTTGCAGGTATTCCCTCAAATCAATTTGAGTATTTTGCGTCACCAAATCAAAACGGTAGGCAACGGCAAGCCAATTGGTGTTGGGCTGCCTCGGTACAAATGGTTCTGAATTTTCATGGGCTTTATGTGTCTCAAGAGCAAGTCGTACAGCGTATTTATGGTAGGCAGATAGATCGACCAGCGAACTCAAATCAAATCCTTCATGCGCTGTCTGGTTGGGCTCCTGACAACCGTGGTCGTTATTCGTCAATTCATGCAAGCCCTTATACCTATTCTGGTGGTCAAATAGTTCAAGATTTAGCTAATCGGTGGCCGTTAATTGTAGGGCTTCGAAACCCAAATGGTGGTATCGGTCACGCAGTGGTACTCACGGCAGTGCATTACTCTGTTGATCAATTTAACAACCCAATTTTCCATAGTGTGGTAATACGAGATCCGTGGCCGGAAAGTCCGTCTCGACAAGAAATGTCGTGGAACGAATTTCAATCTAGATTGATGTTTATGACACGTATTTATGTTCAGAGGTTTTAAGGTAATTTACTCTGACCCCTTTAATTTTTTGGGGCTGGGGTGCTAGATGTTGCTCGTAACACTGTTGGGTAGCTGGAATAATAATTAAGGGCAGGGTAGCTCACAGTAGCTGTTTAAAACATGAAGTTATTTTACAAAGTCGTTTTTATATTCATTATTGGTTTGGTTATTTCAGGTCTTTTAGTACCTGAAAAAATGATAATTCCCGTTGAAGACGCAACAACTATGGATTGGAATCATGAAACCTTTTGGTTTGAGCCGTGGGGTAGTTCTGGGGTACACAAAGGCATAGATATTTTCGGCGAAAAAGGTAAGCCTGTTATTGCTGCTACCACTGGCGTTGTTGTGTTTGTTGGTTCGCTTTCAAAAGGAGGTAATGCGGTTGCTATTCTTGGTCCAAAGTGGCGCATACACTATTACTCTCATTTAAACAGCTACTCGGTGAATCACGGTGATTTTGTCAGTCGCGGAGATTCAATTGGTGCGTTGGGTGACACTGGCAACGCCGCCGGAAAACAGCCTCATCTTCACTATTCAATTTTAACGCTTGTTCCAATGCCTTGGTTAATAACGTTTGAATCTCAAGGTTGGAAGAGAGTGTTTTATCTTGATCCGCACCAAAAGTTGAGCGCTCTATGAACACGTTCTCGGCAGACCCTGATTTTTCACAAAGCGTTATCGATGAATTGTATCACCCTAAGCGTAAATACTTTTCGGTGGCATTTTTGCTGGGGTTGGCTCTGGGAGTATTTGGTGTACATCGTTTTTACTTGGGTAAAACCATTACTGGCGCACTCATGTTCCTCACCGGTGGTGGTGGAGGGCTTTGGTGGTTTATCGACCTTTTTTTCATCAAGAAAATGGTAAACAACCACAATGCAGAAGAACAACGCAGGCTTGACGCTGGAGAACCTCCATTAAGTTTGGCTTTTTTGCCACCCAAAGTAGCGCTAAACATCAACGAACCTCCAGCTTGGAGAGCTAAGCGAAGCTCAAAAGTAAGAGTTTATGGCAGCCTGTTTTTACTGAGTTTAACGGGCTTTATTCTGGGCACCATTTCTACGCCCACTGGTACTTATCAACCCTGCATTATTCTTTTCATCTTTCTACTAGCGTCGCTCACCGTGGTGCGTTGGAAAATGGCGGCTACTATCCCTGTTGTTTCCAGTCTGACTCGATGGATCCATAGGCTGCGCCTTTACTATTACACAGTTGATCCTGGCAATATATGGTTGTTGGCGCTACGTCCCATTTTTGGAGTGTTAATGATGCCATTTAGCCCGAAAGGTAGAGCGGAAGTACTGCTGTATTTTGAACTTGGCTTAGTGTTTTCTGCCTTCTTTTTTGTATCTGATTTAGTAGAGATACTGCAACACGATTCTATATGGGAGGGTATCGGGTTAAGCCTTTCCCAATCATTCCAAAACTTTATTTACACTTACCTTTTTGTTGCTCCGGTAGGTGCACTAATAACAACACAAATTTTGCTCTCTCGCCGCGACTATGTAATTTGGGTATTGAGCTTGGTGTGCATTTTATTTATTTGTTTAGGATTAAGTGTGACGATTAATGCTTAAACGGAACTGGAAGCGCAATAGATGAGTTTAGTGCCAATAGGATTGTTGCTGCTGTGTAGCATTTTTGCTTTTAGAGCCTATAAGAAAAAGTCTTACACATTTGTTTTGTATCTTCTTTTAGAATTGTATTGGATTGGTGTATTGCTTCTGGCGTACTGGTCTTAATTACACAGGTGAAAGTCTGAAAGGGTAAAACAATAGGGTGTGTGTACAAGGACAAAAAAGCCAGCGTGTGCTGGCTTTATCATTTTTACTTTGCGCTGGCTAAGTATTAGTTGGTGTTGTATATGCGCCAGCGAACTTCAACGCACACGTTAAAGTCGTTTTCAGTAACGACATCGCCATCAGCAAAGACTGCTTTCAAATCGAACAAACAGTATCCTGTGCCATCGTCGATGTTAATTTCGAATTTTTTGCCCGGGCGCAGATAGCTGCCGTCTAAGATATCTTCTTCCCAACTGTCTGAGTCAATGTTTGAAGCGTAAAACTCGGTCATTGTTACGTTGGTGTCATTAACTAAGTCGATGCGACGATCTTTACCATCGTCAGAGCCTGCAGATGTGGTAAATGTCATCAACGCTGAAGCTACCAATGCAGCTAGTTTTAACGTGTTCTTCATGGGCGTCCCTTTGAGATTTAAACAAATCTATCTGTTGAATTATCGTATCGAGCTGAGCTAATTCAACAAGATACCTGAGTTTGTACACTAAAAGCCTACTGTAACGAAACGTGTCTGCCAAGTAATCAGGCATGAAAATAGTAAAAATAGGTTGAAAAATATACGCGATTTGGCGAAGCGAAAAGAGCTAGCTACAAATAAATTTTTATATTTTGTGGGTAATGTGCGGCAATCTTCGGTGTAAGTTTGTTTTAACTCATATCATTCATGACGCGGTTTGGGGGATTTACCATTGGTTAAAAGTTGTTCAAAAGAGTTTGTTTAGTGGTGCGTTTATTACCAATCAGAGTTTCAGATATGCCTTAGATCAAACAATTATGGGGTAATGGTTGTTTAATTTTTACTGGTTTGGTAAAAAGTCAAACATATTATTAAAATAATAAATTTAAGTTGTACATAAAAGTTTACGGTAAGGTGCTTTCTTATCGCTATCTCTTATGACGTTTCCGTTTTTTCGTTTATATATTCAAGAGAACATCATGATAAAGGACACCGTTAATAACCTTCACGTAAGTGGAGAAGACATTCTTATCACTCCCGAAGCATTAAGTGCTGAATTACCTGTTTCAGAACGTGCTCTGCAAGCAATTGCTGAGTCGCGCAACATTATTTCTGACATCATTCACAGCAAAGATCACCGCTTGCTAGTTGTATGTGGCCCGTGCTCTATTCATGACGTAGAGGCTGCAAAAGCCTATGCCCTTAAGCTAAAAGAGCTGCACGAGTCTTGTAAAGATACTTTGTTCATTGTTATGCGTGTTTACTTTGAAAAGCCACGCACTACTACAGGGTGGAAAGGGCTAATTAACGACCCACATATCGATGGCTCGTTCGATATTGAAGCTGGCTTAAGAAAAGCACGTGAATTATTGATATGGTTAGCTGAATTAGAATTACCTGTAGCTACCGAAGCCCTTGACCCAATTAGCCCTCAGTACCTTGCAGAGTTGTTCAGCTGGTCTGCTATTGGTGCTAGAACGTCAGAATCACAAACTCACCGTGAAATGGCGAGTGGTTTGTCTATGCCTGTTGGATTCAAAAATGGTACCGACGGCAGCTTAGGAATTGCAATTAACGCGCTAAAGTCGGCGGCTTCTGGTCACCGCTTTATGGGCATTAATAAACAAGGCCAAGTGAGCGTTATTGCAACGAGTGGTAATCCAGACGGTCACATTATTCTTCGTGGTGGTAAGCAGCCTAATTACGATTCGGTGTGTGTTTCAGAGTGTGAGAAAGAGCTTCAAGACGCTGGACTCAACGCTGCGTTAGTGGTCGATTGTAGCCATGCCAACTCAGCTAAAGATTACCGTCGTCAGCCATTGGTTGCACAGAACGTAGTAAATCAGATTCTGGAAGGTAACCAGTCGATTATCGGCGTAATGTTGGAAAGTCACTTAAACGCGGGTAATCAAAAAGCTGACGGCAAGAAGCCTGAAGAGTTAGAATACGGTATTTCTATTACCGACGGTTGTATTGACTGGGAAACTACAGAAACCTTAATTGAGCAAACCAGAGAAAAGCTCATTACTGTGTTACCCTTACGTCAAAATAAGCGAACGGACGCAGCCTAATACTGACAATCGGCTGTGCTGTTGTTAGAAGGAAACCAACATGGCCGAATATTCGCAAGAATTAGCATCATTGCGCGATGAAATCGACGAGCTGGACTCTCAGCTTGTCGATTTATTAGTTAAGCGCACTAAAGTCACTACGCAAATCGGCAAGGTAAAAGCCTCTGCGGGTATGCCGGTGTACGTTCCTGAACGGGAAAAGTCTCTTATTTCAGCGCGCCGCGCCCAAGCGCAAGCAGCAGGTTTATCTCCAGAGCTTGTAGAAGATCTACTTCGCAGAATGATGCGTGAGTCTTATCATTCTCAAAACAATCAATACCAATGTGTTAATACCAACATTAGTAATGTGGTAGTTGTGGGTGGTCGAGGGGCTTTGGGTAAAGTCTTCGTCAGCCTTTTCGAGCGCAGCGGTTATAACGTTACCGTGGTCGAGAAAGATGATTGGGATAGTGGTTCAGCAGAAATCACGCTGAGTAGTGCAGATTTGGTTATTGTGGCCGTGCCTATCAATATTACTGAGAGTGTTATTAGCCAGCTGACTATGCTTCCTGAACACTGTGTATTGGCTGATATCACCAGTATCAAAGCAAAACCCCTTGATGCCATGATGGCGGTGCACAGCGGGCCTGTGGTGGGGCTACACCCAATGTTTGGTCCAGATGCTCCGGGCATGATCAAGCAGGTAGTTGTGGTAACTCATGGGCGTGACACGAGTGCCTACGAGTGGTTAATTAAGCAAATGACTATCTGGGGTGCGACAATTCACGAAAGTTTGGCGAGTGAGCATGACAAAGCAATGGCCTACATTCAGGTCATGCGACACTTCAACACCTTTGTGTATGGTGAGCACTTGCGTGGTGAAAACCCTGATCTCGATACCCTTACCTTGTTTAGCTCACCAATTTATCGATTGGAGTTAGCCATGGTGGGAAGGCTGTTTGCTCAAGCGCCAGAACTGTATGCAGATATTATATTTAATAATCCAGATAACTTTGCTCTGCTGCGTCGTTTTCACGAGCGGTTTGGTTTGGCACTCAATTTACTGGAAGAACAGAATAAAGCTGGGTTTATCGAGCAATTCCGTACTGTTGGCGACTGGTTTGGCGATTACGCAAAAACCTGCTTAGTCGATAGCAAACAATTGTTGCTAAAAGCCGACGACGGTCAACTATTAAGAAAGTAACTAATAGCCCCACACGCTGGTGTGGGGCTTGTATGCTTTACTCGGCCAATGCGCTAGCGGCAGCAACCTTGGTCGGGCTAATCTCTTCACTAGGGTAGCAACCCAGTACTTTGATGTAGCGAGTAATGTTTTTCAGTGACTCCAGTGCTTTTTGCACTGGGCCATCAGCCACATTACCTTCAACGTCAATGTAGAACAATTCTTCCCACTGATTACCCGGAATAGGGCGAGACTCTAGCTTTGTCATATTGATGTTGTTGTCGCGCAATACCAGTAGCGCCTCAACCAGTGCGCCCGGTTTTTGCACGGTAGACATGACAAGTGTGGTTTTCGCAGGTACTTGTAATGGCACTACCACTGGCTGGCGGGCAACAACAATAAAGCGGCTATGGTTTTCTTTTTGGTTGGCTAAGTTGCTTTTAATTGCCGTTAAGCCATAAAGGTTTCCGCCTGCTTCACTACCAATGGCGGCAACATCATCACGCTGTAATTCGCTTACTGTAAGCATGGCCGATGATGTGCTGTCCATGGTTTTTACTTCAACATTACCAAGCTCGGCGAGGAAGTGACTGCACTGGGTGAATACTTGTGGGTGGGCGTAAAGGGTACGAATTTTATCAATTGACGTATCTTTGCCTACCAACAAGGTATGGCGAATAGGGTGGGTTAGTTCGCCTATTATACTCAACTGAGTGTGTTGAAGTTGGTCGTAAACCTCGTTAATACTGCCCGATGTAGTATTTTCGATGGGGAGTACAGCGTAATCTGCTTCAGCATTTTCTACTTTTTGCACAATTTCGCTAAAGCTCTGGCACCCCATTTCTAATAGTTCACCAGGGCGGCGTGAGAAATACTTTTGAGTTGCCAAGTACGAATAAGAGCCTTTGTCACCTAAGAATGCTACACGGTTCAGTGGCAGCGCACTGCCGGGATTGGCGCGAGCCGCAAGCATAGCTTGTTGGTTAAGTACCGAGTCTTCAATAATGACATGAAAAATTTGCGTTACGTAATGTGGGTCTAAGCCAACCACTTGGCCTTCTTTGATCAGACGCACTAGCAACTGCTCTTCGCGTTTTTGATCACGTACGGGAATGTGGTGCTTTATTTTGGTTTCGGCAACTTCGTTGGTGAGTGTTCTACGCTCGGCGAGTAACGAGAGCAATTGGCTGTCAAGCGAAGTGATTCGCTCTCTTACCGTGTCCAATGCATTGTCTGACATAGTATTTCCATTTGTTGTTTTTGCAAAAAAAAACCTCCCAGTGGGAGGTTTCTTAGCGCGTAGCATTACCTCCCTAATTAAAGGATGTAAACGCAAAAAAGAAGCGGGCTACGCGGTGTGTAATTTTTTTCATGTTGGTGACTTTATGGGCTGAACGGTTAAGTGTCAACCCATTTTTACAGCTCAGACCAATGTTTTTACTCGTTTCCAAGCAATGCGGCTAGCATTTTTCTCACTTCTGTGGGCTCAAATGGTTTGTCGCACAATGCATTCACGCCTGTTTGCTGAATATTCGCCATATGCGCACTTTCAGAAGATTCAGATGTGACCATAATAATAGGAATGTGAGTCGTCTCTGGATTGAAGCGAATAAACTCTGATAGTTCTCTGCCATCCATTTCAGGCATGTTGTAATCAGTAACTACAAGGTCGAACGGTTCGTCTTTAATATAGGTGAGAGCCATTGCTCCGTTTTCTGCTTCTTTGATGTGCTGCAAACCCATACCTTCAAGTACGCGGCGAATGTGATTTCTTGCGAGTTTACTGTCATCAACCAACAAAACACGAACGTCTTGAATATCGAATAGCTCAAGATCAAGTTCGTCGTGGTTAATCAAATCTAGGCTTGCATTTAACGCGCGAGACAAGTGAACTGGCTCGAATGGCTTGGGTAAAATAGCGGCTACACCTGCTTGTTTAAACTCTTCGAGCTTACTTAGGCGGTTCTCACTCGATACCAACATAAACGGAATTGCACTGTGCTTTTCGTTTTCTTTGATAAATTTTAATAATTCAATGGCCGTGCCATCTTCATAGTACATTGCACTGACAATGACGTCGGCACCGTGAGCTTTTACCGCCGATATTGCCTCTGCTAGTGTGCTAACTGGGTCAATTTCCTTTACCTTTTCTTTGAGCAAAAGGGTAGTGATAATTTTTCTCTGGGTATCAGATGGTTCAACCAAAATGATATGTAAATCAGAAATCGACAGCTTTTCCATTTCAGACTCTTCTTTAAGTGTGAAGGTTCATATCGACCACCGTCTACACGAACCTAAAATTGAACATTAAACTCAGCTACCTGCGAGCTTTACGGTAAATTTTTTGTTTTCTAGCAAAGATTTAAGTTTTTCTCTGTCATCGGTTTGAACTTCGATATTGCCTTCTTTAACTGCACCGCCGCAACCACATTTTTTCTTGAGTTCAGAACACAGAGCCTTCAATTCGCTAGCTGACAAATCAAGCCCTTTCACAATGGACACGCCTTTGCCTTTACGACCTTTGGTTTCGCGGTGGATCCTAACTATTCCATCTTTTGATACTGAACGCACTTCTTCTTTTGGCTGAGGTTTTACTTTTCCACCGTCAGTGCTGTAAACCAGCAACGCGTCTTTCCAGTCTTGCATTGTTTCCCCTGAATTTCAAAATCAGGCCATAGTAGCATGGCACACAAAAAAATCTGTTCTAGTATACTACTATTAGAGTTAGTTTATCTTCACAGCAAAATAATGCGCTATTAACGCTATGTTGGTTTTTAAGGAGAAACAAATGGAAATATCAACACATTATCGAAACAACGGCTCCGTTCTTGTCATCGATATTGGCGAAAAGTTTGATTTCGGTAAAGTGGAAGATTTTCGAAATGCCTACAGTGACTTACCACACAATGTGGCGCATATCATTATCGACTTAGCAAAAACGGAATACATGGACAGCTCGGCACTCGGTATGCTTTTAAACATGCAAAAAGCATTAGTTGACCGTTCATTAAAGTATACCATTGAAAACACTCGGCCTCCCGTTGCGAGAATTCTCAAAATTTCCCGATTCGACAAGAAATTCGATATTAGCTAGTGCAATTTCACTTGTGGTGTAACTCAGGGGTGGTAGACGGGCTATGAAAATTTTGATTGTTGATGACGAGCCGATTAACCGTATCATGCTATTGAGCATGCTTAACGATGCGGGATACACCGATTGTATTGAGGCACAAAATGGTGTTGACGCTCTTGAAATTGCTCATAAAGAACAACCAGATTTGGTACTGCTCGATGTCATGATGCCTGGCATGTCGGGGTTTGAAGTGGCCCCAGCACTAAAGGAAATGGCCAAGGGCAGCTATTTACCTATTTTGTTTATTACCGCACTGGACGACAACGATAGCTTAGTGAAATGTCTGGAGGTTGGTGGCAACGACTTCGCAACTAAACCTTTTGATAAGCACATACTTACTGCCAAAATTCGTGCCCATGAAAAGATACGGGCATTGAGTAAACACATTGAAGAACAAAATACTGCCTTGCGCTTTTACAAACAGCAAGTTGCCCGAGAGCACGCCATTGTTGAGCATATTTTTAGCCATGCAATTGTTAACCAGCCAGAAGTTAAAGCATTTTTTGATTGTGTGTTGGCCCCCGCCGAAACGTTCAACGGGGATTTGTTCTTATGTCAACCTAGCCCCAGTGGTGGCTTGTACTTTATTGTGGGCGATTTTACTGGCCATGGGCTTGCGTCGGCTATCGGTGCACTACCGGTAACACGCGCATTTCAAGAAATGTCCATTAAGGGGTTGGCCGTCTCTGAAATTGCCACTGAAATTAACGAAATTCTTCTCACTTTCTTACCGAGTGACATGTTCATGGCGGGCATAGTTGGTGAAATAGCTTCTGACGGAAAGCGAGTTACACTGTGGCAAGGAGGGATCCCACAATCGTTAGTTGTGCACTCTGAAACGCGACAAATCAACCGCTATCCAGCTAAGCATATGGCGTTAGGAATACTCGAGAAAGACGAGTTTGATTGTTTTGTCGATAATTTTGAGTTGGCGCACGGCGACAGGTTGGTGATGTACACCGATGGGTTAGTAGAAGTTAACGACGAAAATGGCAATATGTTGGGAGAAAGTGGTGTAGAGCAATGGTTTGAGTTAGACAACAGTATCTCTCTTGAGGGGGTATATAACCAAGCATTGAATTTTGCATCTACACAAACCTTTGATGATGACGTAACTTTAGTGTCGTACACTGCCCAATCGTTAGAATCCCTTAACCCTACTTCTGAAAGTGACGATATACCCTCTGACATTATTATTAATCTATCCGCATCTCATATTCAGAAAGACGATGTTTTAGAACGTATTTTGAGTGTGGCAGGACAATGCAGTGGTATTGCTCACGTTCGGTCCACGCTGTTTACCTTGCTGTCAGAAATGTTTAGCAATGCATTAGAGCACGGTATTTTGGGTATGGATTCTCAGATGAAGCACTCTCCCGATGGTTTTTTGGAGTATTACACTGAACGCGAAAAGCGCATTCAGAACCTAGAGAACGCTAAGTTAATTGTAAAGCTGCAAAGTCGACCTGAGATTAATGAAGTTGAACTATCTGTGACTGATAGTGGTGCAGGGTTTGATTACTCAACGATTGATTTTGAGAGCGCTGACGCGAGTTATGGTAGAGGTTTGTCTTTGATTCAAGCATTAAGTAGTCGAGTGTGGTTTGAAGACGAAGGTAGAAAAATTAGCTGTATATTGTCTACAGACCTTTCAATGGCCCCAGACGAGTGAAGGCCTTAAGTTAGAAAACTTTTGTTAGCATACTTTTTAGCAGTAAACTCAAAATGAGCAGGTAAGTACTGTTCAAAAATGGTATAAAACATCAGTATTTATCAAAAAGGTATTCCAAAGTTCTCCTTTCCTGGGGTAGATTAATTAAAACCTTTTTGGTATCAGTTGTTTAGCAGGATTGGAGAGTTCGAGGTGTTTAGATCAATAAAAGCGCCAATTGGCTTTATTGTTTCTATGTCGTTTTTAGTGATAGTTGTCACTGTGTTGTTATTTGCTGCAAGCGAATCAAAGCGTTTATATCAAGAAAACATTAAGACGCAATCAGACTTTTTTTCAGAAACTATCGCCCAAGTTCTCTTTCCCATTCTTGATGGTAGCACTTGGGACGATGTGCCCATTGAGCTAGCGCTGTCGACGTTGTCGTACCGAGAAAACCTTATCGCAGTTCGTATTTATTCCGCAGACTATCGCCACGTAGTGCAGCTAGATGGCCGTGAAGCTAAACGCCTATCAGAACCCTTTTTTCAACAGTTAGATCCGCGAAACATTCCTGTAGGAGTTGTGGATGATAGCGAGGTAGTAGTTACTCACTACCCTATTGGTAGCCCTGCCTTTGTGAGGGGCTACGTGCAAGTATACACCGACGTGCGCGCGCCCGTTGGCAGTAGTTTCTTTTCACTAGTGTTTTACGTTTTCTCTCCAGTGTTTATTGTTTTTGTTATCGCTTTGGTGGGCTGCTTGCTTGCAGTGAACAAGTTACTTAAGCCTTTGGGAGCGTTGTCGGCGTTTACAAAACAAGTGACCCAGTCTAAAGATTATGCCTTGCGCTATGAGTATACTCGCCGCGACGAAATAGGTGGGTTAACCCATAACATCAATCGCTTGCTCGAAACCATAGAAGTCGAACTCTTGATAAACCAAGAGCAAAATCAGGCGCTTATGGACCAGCAAGAAATCATGACCCGCTTGGCAAACTACGACAGTTTAACGGGCTTACCGAATAGGCAATTCGTTTTCGACAGTATGAAGTTGGAGTTGGCTAGAGCAAAACGCAACGGCGATGACGTTGCATTACTATTTTTTGACCTTGATGGTTTTAAAGGGATTAACGATTCGTTAGGTCATGAAACTGGCGACTTAATTCTGGTTGAGGTGGCAAGCCGCGTGTCAAACCTACTCAGAGAGGGGGATTTGGTAGCGCGACTTGGAGGCGATGAGTTTTTGGTGGTTCCCGATCGGGAAAGCAACGACGCCAGCGTGCGAAATTTAGCCACACGTTTGATTAATGCTTTCACTGAGCCGTTTGAGTTGCGCGGATTATCATTGACCGTTGGCGTAAGTGTGGGGATTGCAAAAGCCATTGATGCGGAATATGACTTAAGCGAATTAATGAGTAATGCTGATTTAGCCATGTATCGCTCAAAGGCCAAAGGGCGGGGCAGTTATACGGTGTTTACACCCGACATGGTTGAGTCGCACAAACGCAAACTTCATCTGGCAAACGCAATTGAAAAAGGGTTAGCTAATAACGAGTTCAGTGTGTATTACCAAATTAAAATTAACCAACGCGGTCAGGTAATTGGAATGGAAGCCTTGCTGCGATGGAACCACCCTGAATACGGTATGGTTATGCCCTCTGAGTTTATTCCTATTGCAGAGCAAGGCGGCAGAATTTCGGCCATTACTCACTGGGTGATAAACAAGGTATGTTTAGATCTTCCCGATTTAAAACAATGGGTGGGGCGCAAGTTTAGAGTGTCGGTCAACTTATCGGTGCATGATCTAAGAAACAGTAATTTATTTGATAATATCTACGCTATTTTTAAGCGTCATGATATTAATCCTGAGTATATGGAGTTTGAAGTTACAGAAACGGCTTACCTTGAAAACTTTGCCAACTCAAACAAGTTCTTCAAGCGACTAAGTAATATGGGCTGTGCCATTGCTCTTGACGATTTCGGCACAGGGTATTCTTCGTTAAGTTATTTAACCCAAATCAGCATTGACACATTAAAAATCGATAAGCAATTTGTCAGAGAAATAGAGCAATCGGAGCGAAGCCGTTTGGTAACAGGCTCGATTATTGATTTGGCCAAGCGTTTGTCTCTTCAAGTGTGTGCTGAAGGTATAGAAAACGAAGCCCAGTGGGAGTATTTGTCTGAACACGGTTGTGACAGTGTTCAGGGCTACTTATTTAGTAAGCCAGTACCGCTTAATGAATTGATGAAGGTGCCGTTAAGCTTTCCTCGAAGGGTACTTGATATGGATTACCTTGGCATTTAACTAAAACAGCGACGCTTGGTTTGGCTTTTCACCCAATGAGAGCTGAGGCAATTTAGCTTGCGGGTAACTGGCGTTGTATGCATTGATAAACTGGTGAGCAAGCCAAGGTGCATCTTTGTTATCAGGTCGATGGAAAAACATAAACGGCTGTTTTCCCTCACAGCGCCACGCGTGTATTTTCTTTATCCATGGCATTAAGCACGCAACATTATCCTCGTTATTGTCATTTCCCACAAACCGGACCATGGGTTTGTTGCCAGTTGCTATAACGTTTACTGGCACTCTGGGTTTCTTTCCTCGCACTTCTGTTACTAAGGTCGAAGTATCTGGGCCGGTAAACAGCGCTCTAGTATCCATTATCACTCTATTTGCGCTTTGTTCCATTAACAACTGATTGAACGCGATTTCAGCATCACCTTTTTCAAAAAATGCGAGGTGCCTCACTTCCACAGCTATGTCTAGCCAGCTTGGAAGTCTTTTCAAAAATCTTTCTAATGCTGGCAAATCCGTGGGTGAAAATTGGGCGGGAAGCTGCAATATGGCTTGCCCTAAGTTAGCTTTGACTGTTTCAAACCCTTGAAGTTGGGTAGCTAGTAACGTTTCATTGAACTGTAATTTATTGTGAGAAATATCTTTGTGTATTTTAAAGGTAAATGCAAAGTGTGCTGGAACCATTGCCTGCCACTTCTCAAGGGTTTCGTTGCTGGGAAGGGCGTAGAAGCTAGTATTACCCTCAATACTGTTGAATGCTTTTGCATAGTATTCGAGCTGATGCTTTGCAGAGCTACAGTTTGTCAACCATGTGTTGGGCCACGATGGATGTTGCCACATGGGAAGGCCCATAAATACGGTGGGCAATTCAGGCGTTGATTGATTGTTGTTTGAATGAGGAAACTGTTGATTTGTCATTGGGCTTTACAGTGCATTTGTTTATACTATGCGGCCTTTATATTAAACCAAAAAAGCATAGTGGCTCGATTACCTTGTTTTTACCTATTGTAAAGCAAAGGGTAAATCTATAAAAACCGTGTTTTTCAACACTATGCGAAGCAACATTTATCAGGGGTCAAGGACCATGCGCACAGATTACTGTGGGAATATCGATGCATCTTACATCGGACAAGAAATCACACTTTGTGGTTGGGTAAACAAACGTCGTGACTTAGGTGGCGTTATTTTTATCGATTTGCGTGATCGCGAAGGTATTGTTCAAGTGGTGTTTGATCCAGATTTACCTGAAGTACTTTCAGTGGCAAATACCCTTCGTAACGAATTCTGCGTAAAAATGACTGGTAAAGTACGCGCTCGTCCTGAAGGCCAAATCAACAAAGACATGAAAACCGGCGAAATTGAGATTTTAGGCACCGGCCTTGAAATCATCAATAAGTCAGATGTACTTCCGCTTGATTGGAACCAAGAAAACTCAGAAGAGCAGCGTTTACGCTATCGCTACCTAGACTTACGTCGCCCTGTAATGAGCGAGCGTTTGCAATTCCGTGCAAAGGTAACAGGTGCAGTTCGTCGCTACTTAGAAGACGAGGGTTTCCTAGACATCGAAACGCCTATTCTTACCAAGGCAACGCCAGAAGGTGCCCGTGATTATTTAGTACCTAGCCGTACGCACAAAGGTGAGTTCTTTGCATTACCTCAATCACCACAGCTGTTTAAACAGTTATTGATGATGTCGGGTATGGATCGTTACTACCAAATTGTTAAATGCTTCCGCGACGAAGATTTGCGTGCTGATCGTCAGCCTGAATTTACCCAAATCGATATTGAAACTACTTTCCTTGACGCAGACGGCGTAATGTCGATTACCGAAGGCATGATCCGTAGTTTGTTTAAAACCATGCTAGATGTCGACTTAGGTGATTTCCCACGCATGACTTACGCAGAAGCAATGAAGCGTTACGGTAGCGATAAGCCAGACTTACGTAATCCGCTAGAGCTTACCGATGTGGCTGATTTGCTAAAAGACGTAGACTTCAAGGTCTTCTCTGGCCCAGCTAACGATCCTAAGGGCCGCGTAACTGCCATTCGTGTTCCAGGTGGTGCTAGCTTGTCGCGCAAGCAAATTGACGAATACACTAAGTTTGTTGGTATTTACGGCGCTAAAGGCTTGGCATGGATTAAAGTTAACGAGCTAACAGACACCCAAGAAGGCTTGCAGTCGCCTATTCTTAAGTTCTTAAGCCAAGAAGTGAGCGATGCCATCATCGAGCGCACCGGTGCACAAGCCACAGATATCTTATTGTTTGGTGCAGATTCAGCCACGGTAGTTACCGAAGCAATGGGGGCACTACGTCTTAAGTTGGGTGAAGACTTTGAATTGCTTGAAGGTGATTGGAAGCCACTTTGGGTAGTTGACTTCCCAATGTTTGAAGAATTTGACGGTCAGCTTCACGCTATTCACCACCCGTTCACGGCACCTCGCGGTTTAACGCCAGAGGAGCTAAAAGCAAACCCTGTGGATGCTCTTTCAGATGCCTACGACATGGTGTTGAACGGTGTTGAATTGGGCGGTGGTTCAGTTCGTATTCACAACGAAGACATGCAATCAGCCGTGTTTGGTATTTTGGGTATCGATGAAGAAGAAGCGAAAAACAAGTTCGGCTTCTTACTAGATGCACTTCGTTTTGGTGCTCCACCGCACGCTGGTTTGGCGTTTGGTCTAGACCGTTTGGTAATGTTGATGACAGGCGCTACGTCTATTCGTGATGTAATGGCGTTCCCTAAAACAACGACAGCGGCGTGTCCATTAACGTCTGCACCAAGTCAGGCAAACCCACAACAGTTAGAAGAGCTGGCTATTGCAACGGTGAAAAAAGCCGACTAATTCATGGTGTATAAAAAGCCAGAATCTGTACTTGTGGTGCTGTACGACCAGCACCACAAGGTATTGCTCCTTCAACGTGATGATGATCCGAACTTCTGGCAATCTGTCACAGGGGCGATGGAAGAAGGTGAGCAACCCATAGACACCGCCTATCGTGAAGTCTACGAAGAAACTGGCATCAACCTCAAGCAGCTTGGTCTTTCCATTACAGACTGCAAAACTACCAATCAATATGAAATACGCCAACGATGGCGTCATCGTTATCCGCCGGGAACACGCTTCAATACCGAACATGTATTTGCCGTGCAAATTGACAGCGACTTATCTATCGAACTCACCGAACATCTTGCATATCATTGGGTCACTAAAACCGAAGCCATTGAACGTTTATGGTCTTCAACCAATAGAGAGGCGGTAACAATGTTTGTACCGAGCCAGGCATAATGGTTATACTGGGTATAGATCCAGGCTCTAGGGTTACAGGCTACGGTGTTATTGCGCGCAAGCAAGGTAAACTCGTGTATGTGGCAAGTGGATGTATTCGCGTAGGAACGGCAGAATTACCCGAGCGCTTAGCAAATATTTATACGGGAATAAGTGACATTATTCGTCAATTTAACCCCGAACAATTTGCAATAGAGCAAGTGTTTATGGCGAAAAACCCTGATTCAGCGCTAAAGCTAGGTCAGGCAAGAGGAGCCGCTATTGTGGCTGCTACACAAGGTAACTTACCTGTGGCTGAGTACTCAGCTCGTCAAATTAAACAAGCCGTTGTGGGTAAAGGAAGCGCCGATAAAACGCAGGTGCAGCATATGGTGAAGCATTTGTTAAACCTAAGCGGTACGCCTCAATCAGATGCTGCCGACGCGTTAGCGGTAGCCTTGTGTCATGCACACACCGAACAAAGCCTAATTAACATGGCCGGGCAAGCACGCAAAACCGTGCGTGGCCGACTACGTTAATACCTACCCCTAGTCCTACAAATTAATAGTGATGCATTTGGCCCAGCGCAGTAGAGAGTTGATATGATTGGACGTATTCGCGGTACCTTAGTAGAAAAACAACCGCCGCAAATTTTGGTAGATGTAAGTGGTGTAGGGTACGAAGTCCAACTCCCCATGACTAATTTTTACGAGCTTCCCGCTGTTGGTGAGGAAGTCGTAGTACATACCCATTTTGTGGTTCGTGAAGATGCGCAGTTACTTTTTGGTTTTACCGATAAGGTATCTAGAGAATTATTTCGCGAGCTTATTAAAGCCAATGGGGTTGGTCCAAAGTTAGGTTTGGCTATTTTGTCTGGAATGTCGGCATCGCAGTTTTTGAACAATGTTCAGAATGAAGATGTGTCGGCACTTGTCAGTCTGCCGGGTATTGGTAAGAAAACCGCAGAAAGGTTAGTGGTAGAGCTTAAAGACAGACTGAAGAAATTTGGACAGAATCAGCAAATAGATATGCCACCGCCACTGGCTGACGATGGCGACAACAACACCATCGTTGCCCTAAACGATGCTAGGGAAGAAGCACAAAGCGCGCTGGTTGCACTGGGCTATAAGCCAGCACAGGCGAGTAAGCTGGTGGATAGTGTGTATCAAGAGAATATGGACAGCGAGTCATTAATTCGCGAAGCTTTGAAAGCCGCGCTTTAGTTGAGTAATTATTGAATGATTGAAGCAGACCGACTCATTACCCCCTCAGCAAGCACTGAAGATGAAGTTATCGATAGAGCGATACGTCCTCGCCTGTTAGAGGACTACACAGGGCAACCTCATGTTCGTGAGCAAATGGAAATATTCATTCAAGCTGCTCGCAATCGTGATGACGCTCTCGATCATCTATTAATATTTGGTCCGCCAGGATTAGGTAAAACCACCCTCGCTAATATCGTAGCTAATGAAATGGGAGTGAACATTAAAACTACCTCGGGGCCCGTGTTGGAAAAAGCGGGGGATTTGGCCGCTTTGCTCACTAACCTTGAGAAAAACGACGTACTTTTCATCGACGAAATTCACAGGCTAAGCCCAGTGGTTGAAGAAATACTCTATCCCGCCATGGAAGACTATCAGCTTGATATTATGATAGGTGAGGGGCCTGCTGCGCGTTCAATTAAGTTAGATTTACCACCGTTTACTTTGGTGGGTGCAACAACACGTGCAGGATCGTTAACCTCTCCACTGCGTGACCGCTTTGGTATTGTTCAGCGTCTAGAGTTTTATTCTGTTAAAGACCTAACAAGCATTGTGGAACGCAGCGCCCATTATTTAAACCTCGATATGGGTACGGAAGGTGCGCAAGAGGTGGCACGACGTTCTCGCGGTACGCCGCGTATTGCCAATAGGTTACTGCGCCGTGTTCGCGACTACGCTGAAATTAAAGCGAATGGCAAGGTATCTGCTGACATTGCCGCAGCTGCCCTAGATATGCTTGACGTGGACAAAGAAGGTTTCGATTACATGGACAGAAAACTACTCACAGCCATTATCGAAAAGTTCGATGGAGGCCCAGTAGGGCTCGATAACCTTGCAGCAGCTATCGGTGAAGAGAAAGAAACCATAGAAGACGTTATTGAACCCTTTCTAATACAACAAGGCTTCTTACAACGCACCCCAAGAGGCCGAATTGCTTCTAACCGCGCCTATACGCACTTTGGGTTTATACCGACTAAAGAGTAGTAGTGAGCCAATAGGGGGAGTCGAAGCTGCCACAAAAACGCCATAAATACATCCATGTAGGCTCGGCGCAGGCATCCATGCCTGCGACGTTTTGCTTGCAGCTCCGACTCCCCCCTTCAAATCGCTAGCAGCGCACATTCAAATGAAAGAAAAAATTTGGATAAAAAAAGCCCACTCAAATTGAGTGGGCTAAAAACAACAAGTGTTGAAGGAAATAAATCCAGGGAACTCATGTCTAACAGGAGGTATAACTCTCGCACACCTGCGATTTGCGTTTGCGCTCTGTATGACTGATGGCGCGTATTATAGGGAGATTTAGTTTTCGCACAATTGAGGAAAATTTAATTTTCACATTAGAAAAAATAATGTGTTTATAAAATGTTAATATTCTCGTTGATTATTGTTTAACCCATTATATATGGGGCTTTGGTGCATGTTTTTGAATTTATGATAACCTACTTTAAGTAATAGTGGGATTGTTTTGGATACATTTATTAGTGGTGGCGGAATAGTTATGCATCAGCATCATGTAAGAGTTTATTATGAAGACACCGACGCAGGTGGAATAGTTTACTACGCAAACTATTTAAAGTTTTTAGAACGCGGTAGAACAGAGTGGTTACGCAGCCTTGGCTTTGAACAAGACACATTAATGGAACAATCTGTTGCTTTTGTCGTCAAACGCGTTGAAATGCATAATTATGCGCCCGCGAGATTCAATGAAATGTTGTGTATTGAGTCGCAAATAGTAGAATTGAAGGGCGCTAGCATGACATTTAAACAATTAATTAAAAATGAAAAAGAAACAACCTTGGTTTCAGCTGAGATTCAGGTTGTTTGCGTAGACTTGGCTTCTATGAAGCCAAAGCGACTACCACGTAATTTGTTAGGGGAACTTTCGCGTGTCATCTGATCTTACTTTTATTGGCCTTTTTCTTGAAGCCAGCTTCATCGTTCAACTCGTAATGCTAACGCTGCTTGGCGTTTCTATTGCTTCATGGACATTCATTTTTCAGCGTAGCCGTGCGTTGTCATCGGCTAGAGAAGAGATGCGTCAATTCGAAGACAAATTTTGGTCAGGTGCAGACCTCAACCGTTTGTACCAAGAACTCACTGCCAACGAATCGTTAAATGGTATGGGTAGTATTTTTTGCTCTGGTTTTAAAGAGTTCGTTCGCTTACGTAAATCGAATACAAGTACCAATGGCATTGTAGACGGCACTTACCGAGCAATGCGTGTTGCTATGTCTCGCGAGATTGAGGGGCTAGAAAGTCGTTTATCATTTTTAGCCACAGCGGGCTCTATCAGCCCTTATATTGGCTTATTCGGCACCGTTTGGGGAATCATGAATGCCTTCATCGCCCTTGGTGAAGTACAACAAGCCACACTTGCTATGGTTGCGCCAGGTATTGCCGAAGCGCTAATTGCCACTGCAATCGGTTTGTTTGCGGCAATCCCTGCGGTTATTGCTTACAACAGATACAGCCACCAAGTGGAAAAATTAGAAACCGGTTACGGCAACTTTATGGAAGAATTTTCCGCCATATTGCACCGCCAAGCGGCTGCAGCCCAGCCTTCACAAGGCTAAGCGTCACGCCTAATAGCGAATAGAGGAAAGACTATGTACGTGAGAAAGCGACGACGCCCAGTATCAGAAATCAACGTTGTGCCATACATCGACGTTATGTTGGTTCTACTGATTATTTTTATGGTAACAGCCCCCCTTATTTCTCAAGGGGTGAAAGTAGATTTACCTAAAGCCAGTGCGAATCCAATTGAGCAAGAAGACAACCCACCGTTAATTGCATCTGTTGACGTACGCGGTCAGTACTACTTGAATGTGGGAGACAACCAAGACAGCCCGGTAGAAAAAGATGCCTTGGCAGCAGTGGTAAAGGCGCAATTAGAAAAATCTCCTCAAACACCTGTGGTGGTGAAGGGGGATGGTGAAGTTGCGTACAACGAAGTTATACAGCTCATGGTATTACTGCAACAAGCTGGGGTTCCGTCGGTAGGCTTAATGACTGATCCGGTAGAGCCGTAGCACAATGTCAGAGGAAGCACTTAAGCAGTCTCAGGTCGCCATTGCAAAATCAGTAGGTTTACACTTACTGGTTGCTTTGGTGCTTTTGATTAGTGTGAGTTTTTCACCGTCGCCTTTGCCACAAATGGCCGTTAATGCGCCTGTTATTGAGGCAACTTTTATTGATGCACAAGCCATAGCCGATGCACAGCGCGCACAAGCGCAAGCTGAGGCGCAAGCACGGCAGGAACAACAACGTAGAGAGGAAGCGGCTGCTGAACAGCGTCGCCAACAAGCCCTTGCTGACAAACGTGCAAGAGAAGAGCGCGAAGCTGAAGCCGCTGAACAACAACGTCAACTCGAATTAAAGCGCCTAGCTGAACAGCGTTTACAAGAACGTAAAGAGCGTGAAGCCAGAGAGAAAGCTGAAGCTGAGCAAAAGCAACGTGAAGAGGCCGAGCGCCAAGAGCAAGAACGCATCATGCAAGAACAGCTTGCCCAGGAACAAGCAGCTCAACGAGCAAGACGTCAGAAGGTGGTTTTAACAGAAGTTGAGCGTTATACCGCCATGATCCAACAAACCATAAAGCGCAATTTGTATGAAGACGATAGCTACAGTGGCAAACGCTGCCGTTTGAATATACGACTTGCAACAACTGGGTTTGTTACCAATATACAAATATTAGATGGTGACGCCGCGCTGTGCAGGGCGGCTGAGAGCGCAGTAAGACGGGCAGAAAAATTACCTGTATCTGACGCACCTGATGTTTACGAACAACTTAAAAATATTAACTTAATAGTGGAATTGTAGCGCAATGAGAAAACTGAGTTTTTTGCTTTTTGCTATGGCTGTGTTTTGCAGCACGCAGGTAAGCGCAACGCTGGAAATCGTAATTACGGAAGGTGTGGATAGTGCACGTCCTATTGCGGTAGTGCCGTTTAAATGGAAAGGTGATGGCGCATTTCCAGGCGAGCTATCTGAAGTTGTCATGGCTGACTTGATGCGCAGTGGCAAATTTAACCCGTTAAGTGCGGATAAAATGCCACAGTTTCCTCAGACAGCAGCAGACATAGATTACGATCTTTGGGCTAGTCGCGGTATAGACACCGTATTAATTGGCAGTATAGAACAAGAAGGCGCTGACTCGTATTTAGTCAGTTACGAGCTTGTAGATATTTTGAAAGGGCAAGCTACAGGCGGTTCGTCAAGAGTATTAGTCGACGGGCAGTTGGTCGAGGCAACTACTCATATCATAGCGGCAAGACAGGCAATAATTAAAGAGCGTGATTTTCGCCAGTACGCACACCGTATTAGCGATGTTGTTTATGAAAAGCTCACTGGCGTTCGTGGTGCATTCTTAACGCGAATAGCCTATGTAATTGTTAGAGACCGTACTACCAATCCAACACCTTATGAGTTGGTGATTGCAGATTACGACGGCGAAAACGAAACCCGTTTGTTATCTTCACCTGAGCCTTTGATGTCGCCCACGTGGTCACCGGATGGTGAAAAGCTGGCGTATGTTAGTTTTGAAAACCGCCGCCCGCAGATATTTATTCAAGATATATACACCACAGAGCGCACCAGAGTAACCAATTTTCCCGGAATTAACGGGAGTCCGGCGTTTTCTCCAGACGGTACAAAAATGGCGATGGTGTTGTCGAAAGATGGCAATCCAGAAATCTATGTTATGGATCTGGCTACAAAAAATCTTCGTCGTATTACACGAAATCGTGCCATAGATACAGAGCCAACTTGGCTACCAGACGGTAAAGGGTTAATTTTTAGCTCTGAACGGGGTGGTAAACCTCAGATATATAGCGTAAATTTAGATTCTGGGAAAGTAAGACGAGTTACTTTTGTAGGTGAACAGAATTTAGGAGCAACGATGGCTCCTGATGGTAAGCAGATGATCGTGGTTAACCAAACCAACGGTAATTACCATATTGCCAAGCAAATGCTCGATGGTGGTTCGCCCCAAGTCTTAACAAGAACTTATTTGGACGAGTCGCCCAGTGTGGCACCCAATGGAAGTATGATAATTTACAGCACCCTTCACGAAGGTACACAAGTGTTGTCACTGGTGTCTTTGGATGGGCGTTTTAAGGCTCGGTTACCAGCAGCCAATGGGCAAGTAAAGTCGCCAAGTTGGTCGCCATTTTTATTTTAAATTTACGAGATAAGTAAACAATAAGATTTAAGGATTCTAGGATGCAAATGAATAAAATAATGAAAGGTTTCATTATCGCTCTTCCCGTGGTGACTATGATGGCGTGTTCATCAGGCCTATCAGAGGCGGAATTAGAAGCAGAACGCAACCGCATGGCTCAAGAACAAGCAGCAGCTGCTGAAGAAGCACGAGTAGCCGAAGAAGCTCGAGTTCAAGCTGAAGCGGCTGAGCGCCTTCAACGTCAAAAAGAGCTTTTTGAGAAAGAAATGGAATCTTTAAAAAGCGAACAAACGGTTTACTTCGATTTTGACCGCGCTAGCATCAAGCCAGAGTTCCAAGCGCTGCTAGACAAGCACGCGGCATTCCTAGTAGCAAACCCAAGCCAAAAAGTAACCATTGAAGGTCACACTGACAGCCGTGGCACACCAGAGTACAACATTGCGTTGGGCGAGCGTCGTGCACAAGCGGTAGAACAGTACCTTAAGAATGCTGGTGTTAGTTCAAGCCAAGTAAGCGTTGTTTCTTACGGAGAAGAAAAACCTGCGGTTATGGGCTCTAGTGAATATGCATTCGCTCAAAACCGCCGCGGAGTGGTTGTATACCGATAATGACGAATACCGTTATTAAATCTATGTGTAAGGGCGTCACGTTAAGTGCCGCCCTTGCCGTTTCTACTGGTTTATACGCCCAAGCCCCTGTTTATGATGTAAACAGCAGTGACGAGCTTACTAAACGCATCGAAATACTCGAGCGTATTGTAAAAAATCGCACTGAAATGCAGCATCAATTACAAGAGCAGTTGGTGTTAATGCAAGATGAAATCGACACGTTGCGCGGTGCCGTTGAAGTGAATACTAATGAGCTTCAAAAAGTACTAGAACGTCAACGTGAACTCTATCTTGAAATAGACAAGCGTGTAGAAGCATTAAAACAGTCTGGTGTTGTGGTAGGGGGAGGGGACTCCACCGTCTTACCGAGCACACAGCCGATTGAAACGGCCCAGCAGGCTACCGCTCCTACATTATCTGAGAGTGAAGCCTACGAGAACGCTGTGAACCTTATACTGCGTTCACGGGAATACGATAAGGCTATTCCTGCGTTTCAGTCGTTTATTACCCAGTTCCCTAATAGTGAATACGCACCTAACGCGCATTATTGGTTGGGGCAACTATTGTTTAATAAACAACAGTGGGCAGAGTCTACCGAACAGTTTTCAATTGTGACCAATCGCTTTGCAGATTCAGCCAAAGGGCCTGATGCTTTGTTGAAGCTTGGTATGATTGCTGAACGAACGGGTGATATTGCTACTGCAAGAGAACGCTTGCAACGGGTGATATCTGAATATCCAGACTCGTCAGCTCGTCAATTAGCTGAGTCTAGGCTCGAAAAACTCTAAAAAAACCTCTCGAAAGAGAGGTTTTTTTTCGTCCTTTGAAAAATATTTTTTGTTTTTTTGAAGAAAATTGTCTTTTTCTACCTGAATTTTTGGTGAGATTTTGCGGACTAATTTCACCTTTTTCCCAAACTTATTCTATAAATTATCAGTGCGCTTGAGTGATTGCTGCGCGATTTGTTTTCTTTTTAGACGCTTGAACGCTTTTTTACAGAAAAATGAAAATAAAAGACAAATTCGGCTTGCACCATAAAAAAATCTGAGTATTATATGCCGCCGTTGCCCAGACACAGGCAACAACAGAAGAGAAAGGGTCGTTAGCTCAGTTGGTAGAGCAGTTGACTTTTAATCAATTGGTCGCTGGTTCGAATCCAGCACGACCCACCACTTTCTCTCAAGCGTCTTGCTTTAATCTGTATTTTTGATGGGTCGTTAGCTCAGTTGGTAGAGCAGTTGACTTTTAATCAATTGGTCGCTGGTTCGAATCCAGCACGACCCACCATCTCCTCAATGTGTCGTTTTCAAAAATTTAGGATTTGAACCAGCGAAGCTGTTCGACAAAATCCGCGCAGCGGTTTTGAACGCGACCGAATATTTGCGCGTATATCTTCCAGATTATCGATTATTTCATTGCATGCATTAACGTAATCTAGCGATTAATAAATGTTCTTGTATATGCGTTTATGCATGTGTAATTTTTATGACAGTTGGGTATAATCCACGCCCTTGTTGAAACAGAGATGAAGGCCAATGACCGTTGCTTTTCGTGTGGAACAGGTTGATTACCCTTTTCCAGCCAAACCTCAACCCTTGTCTGATGCTAAAAAGCAGAGCTTGAAAGCAGAAATCAAATCTTTGCTTAAAGAGCGCAATGCCGTGTTGGTAGCGCATTACTACACTGATCCTGAAATTCAGGCATTAGCAGAAGAGACAGGCGGTTGCGTAGCCGATTCGTTAGAAATGGCGCGTTTTGGGCGCGATGCACAAGAGCAAAACCTCATTGTTGCTGGTGTACGTTTCATGGGCGAGACAGCTAAAATTCTTAGCCCTGAAAAGCGCGTATTCATGCCAACCTTGGAAGCGACTTGTTCATTAGACCTTGGCTGCCCAATCGATGAATTCAGCCAGTTCTGTGACCAGCACCCAGACCATACTGTGGTGGTTTATGCCAATACATCTGCGGCGGTTAAAGCCCGTGCAGATTGGGTAGTTACTTCAAGCATTGCACTTGAGATTGTTGAGCACCTAGATAGCCAAGGTAAAAAGATTATCTGGGGACCAGACCGTCACTTAGGCAGTTACATTGCCAAGCAAACTGGTGCAGACATGCTTATGTGGCAAGGTGAGTGTATTGTTCACGACGAGTTCTCTGCACAAAAACTCGCGGATATGAAAGCCTTGCACCCTAACGCTGCGGTATTGGTTCACCCGGAGTCACCTGCGAGTGTGGTTGATATGGCTGATGCGGTAGGCTCTACCAGTCAGCTGATTGCAGCGTCGCAAAAAATGGATAACGACACCTTTATTGTTGCTACTGATAAAGGCATTTTTTATAAGATGCAGCAACTTACTCCAAACAAGACGTTTATAGAGGCTCCAACGGGCGGTAACGGCGCTACATGTAAAAGTTGTGCTCACTGTCCATGGATGGCAATGAACGGCTTAGAAGCGATTAAGGCGTCATTGAGCGAAGACAACAGTTCTCACGAGATATTCGTTGACGATAGCCTACGTGAACGCGCGTTAGTGCCATTAGATCGTATGCTCGATTTTTCTGCGGAACTAAAGCGCAAACAAGGTCTGTAAGGTAAAAGCGCGTATTAAATAGACACTTATTGTGTTTTTTGGGGCAATAGCTTGATTCAGCAAGCATGATTCCCTAATATACGCGCGCTCACAGTATTCACTGTAAGAAACTCGGTATAGAGCTTAGGCTCACACCACACAATTTGGAGAGATGGCTGAGTGGCTGAAGGCGCACGCCTGGAAAGTGTGTATACGTTTATAGCGTATCGAGGGTTCGAATCCCTCTCTCTCCGCCAGATACAGAAGAACCGGCTCATAGCCGGTTTTTTTGTATCTATAGGGATGTGACGGATGAGAACCCGAGTTCAGGGTTTGACAAGTTGCGGCTGAGCAACTTGAAACGAGCGGCTTGCCCGCGAAGCCCGAAGGGTTCAAAACGCATGAGCGTTTTGAATTAATCCCTCTCTCTCCGCCAGATACAAAAGAACCGGCTTATAGCCGGTTTCAGACTGATGATAAACCCCTCCATTTTTGGTGGGGTTTATTTTTTTGAGCAGCCGCAGGCTGCGATCGCGTTATTTTTCAGTTTTGCGGATGAAGCTG
>JALUXV010000421.1 GCA_027013165.1 Alteromonadaceae bacterium | reverse complement strand
GGTGGTGCTTATGTTCCCGCCATGGCTGATGAAAGCATTATCGTTAAAGAACAAGCGACTATTTTTCTGGGCGGCCCACCGCTTGTTAAAGCTGCAACAGGTGAAGTTGTTACCGCAGAAGAGCTTGGCGGTGGTGACGTTCATACTCGAATTTCGGGCGTTGCCGACCATCTCGCCAACAACGACCACCACGCACTCTCATTAGCGCGTAATGCTGTCTCCAGACTAAACCGAAAGAAGCCAGAATGCCTAGATGTGGCCGAGGTAAAACCTCCACGCTACGACACCAAAGAAATTTACGGCATTGTGCCTGCTGATAGTCGTCATACATACGATGTAAGAGAAATCATTGCGCGTGTTGTGGATGACTCAGACTTTGATGAGTTCAAACCGCTTTACGGCACAACCTTGGTTTGTGGTTTTGCGCGCATTTTCGGTTTCCCTGTAGGCATTGTAGCTAACAACGGCATACTTTTCGGTGAAAGTGCGCTTAAAGGTGCTCATTTTGTCGAACTATGCGCCATGCGAAAAATCCCTCTCGTGTTTTTGCAAAACATCACAGGCTTTATGGTCGGTAAGCAATACGAGCACGGCGGTATCGCAAAACACGGCGCAAAAATGGTAACCGCCGTTGCATGTGCGAATGTGCCAAAGCTCACTGTCCTTATCGGCGGCAGTTTCGGTGCAGGCAACTACGGCATGTGCGGCAGAGCCTATGACCCACGTTTCCTTTTCATGTGGCCAAACGCTCGAATCTCTGTAATGGGTGGTGAACAAGCTGCAGGCGTTCTCGCTCAGGTTAAGCGCGACCAAAAAGAGCGCTCAGGCGAATCATGGTCGGAAGAAGAAGAAAAGGCATTTAAACAACCTGTTATCGATACGTACGAAAAACAAGGACATCCATACTATGCGTCTGCAAGGCTTTGGGATGATGGCGTTATTGACCCAGCAGATACGCGATTAGTGCTTGGTCTATCGCTTTCAGCGGCGCTAAACAAGCCTATCGAAGACACCCAATTTGGCATATTTAGAATGTAGGAGTGCAGGTAATGGAACAATCAGTTATTTACAGCGTAGATGAAAGAAACATTGCCACTGTTACTTTAAACAGAGCTGAAAAACATAATGCCTTTGACGACGAAATGATAAACGAGCTTACTCGCGTTTTTAAAAAAGCGGGGGAAGACACAAACGTTCGCGCGCTAATTTTACGAGCTGAAGGCAAAAGTTTTAGTGCAGGAGCCGATCTTAACTGGATGAAAAAAATGGCCAGTTATACCGAAGCGCAAAATGAAAGTGACGCACTTGCATTAGCAACCATGCTGCAGACGCTTTATAAAATGCCGAAGCCCACAATAGCAAGAGTACAAGGCGCAGCTTTTGGCGGTGCTGTTGGTTTAATTGCATGCTGCGATATTGCTATTGGAAGCAAGCTCAGTAAATTTTGCTTAAGTGAAGTTAAAATTGGCCTTATTCCAGCAACTATCAGCCCTTATGTGGTAGAAGCAATGGGCGCACGAGTATGCCGACGCTACTTCCAGACCGCTGAAGTATTTTCTGCGCGTAGAGCAAGACGACTTGGACTTTTAAGCGAATCAGTAACAGAAGACGAACTCGATAGCACTATTGACG
>JALUXV010000420.1 GCA_027013165.1 Alteromonadaceae bacterium | reverse complement strand
TTGTCAAAACGTGAGCTGCAAGTAGTCCACAAAATAATGGAAGGCTGCTCTAACAAGGTGATCGCCTCTGAGTTATTTATCAGCGAGCGGACCGTTAAGTTTCATTGCGCCAACATTTATAAAAAACTCAATATCAGTAGTCGTTCCGCACTTATTGCGTGCTGCTTTAGAACCCTTTACCAAGAAGTGGTTTCGCTTTAAGCGCTTCCACTTCATCACTCAACACGCCATTACAAGGAGCGTACTTTATGAAAAATCATCAATTGAATCACAACCACCCAAATCTAAACCAACCAGCAAGCACCAAGCCTGTTGCTTTAGCCGAAGCACAGCTGTTTGAAGTATCTGGCGGTCTGCGCGTTCGTTTAAGCGATACCGTACCGGTAGTCGGCCCAACACCTAAAGAGCCGGTTTATATCACCATGGCTATTGGTGAAGGCGGCGGCAAGCTACCAGACATTTTGTCCTAGTTTTAAAGATTTAGCGTCAACATATGGATGGACACTAATTCTGTCATATCCATGTGTTGCGCTTTTAACATCCAGATACTCTTATCCCAGTGAGCACAGATAATTACACATAACCCGCTAGCAAGGAATGCGAATGCACGTTGCACTTTTAGGAAGTGAGCAAGACCCACAAATTCAATACGTAGCGACGGCGCTCAGTCAAACAGCTACCCCTTTTTATATTGCTAATACGCAACAGTTCGGTTCAGCCTGGAGTATTAGCTATGACCCTGATTTTGATGACGGGTTAATTCATTTCAATTCGCCTTCATTGTGCAACCAGCCTAGAGTGACTTTTTCGAACACCAAGGCGGCCTACTGGCATGAATATTTACCGGGAGCTTCGTTAACAGCGTCAAGTGAGAAAGCTCATCCCGACCACACAGTAAATAACCAAAGTAAGGTAGAGAAGCCTAAGGATAAGCCATCTAATCTGATAGCAAATGCCACTTGGACCGAGCAAGAACGGGCAAGTACTTTGCTTTGTTGGTTTAGCTTTAGTGACATCAAATGGGTGAACTCTATCGACGCCGTGAGAAGCCATCAATGTAAGCCTTATCAATCCCGCGTTGCTTGCAAGTTGGGGGCACATATCCCCTACACCTTTGTTGGTAATGCATCGGAAGTCGCTTCTCAGTTTTGCAACAACATGCGCGAAGTTATTTACAAGCCCGTACGCGGCGGTCGAACCGCACAGTTTGTGAATAAACGACCTAACATGCGCCCACTACTCAATACGCTGTTAGGTGAGCGCCCTGTTACCTTTCAAAAGTATATTGCTGGAGTAAATGTACGAAGCTATGTGCTGGGCAATGACGTGCTAAGCGTACAAATTGACTCAAGTGAATTAGATTACAGGAACGACGACAATGCGAGCGTATCAGTGACCGCAGTCCCTAGCGACATTCAGCAGTTAGCTGTCAGAATTTGCCATGCATTAGGCATGCATTGGTGCGCAATCGACTGGCGTAAGAGTGCGAAAGGCAAGTACTTTTTTCTAGAGGCAAATCCCAGCCCTTATTTCCTAAAAGTAGAGAAGGATACCGGCCTGGATATCACAGAAAAGCTGGTGGCGCTGATGGTGAAGACTTCGTAGTAACAAGCAGGACGTTTAGAGACTAATTGGGTT
>JALUXV010000419.1 GCA_027013165.1 Alteromonadaceae bacterium | reverse complement strand
TCTGCATATGGATGATAAACGTTTAGCTATCTCTACCAATACCTCATCACCAACGTTGTGCCCGTACGTGTCGTTGATAGGTTTAAATTTATTTAAATCTAAATAGAGGCATAGGCAACGTTTGTTTGACCTTTCAACGCGCGCAAATTCTTTTTTCACAAAGGTTGCTAGTGCATAGCGATTAGACAAACCGGTAAGTGAGTCGTGGGTAGCTAACTCGGTAATGCGATGCTCCGCTTCTATTTGCTCGGTGATATCCATATTTATTCCGAACATTTTATTGTTTTCTAATCGTCCATCAGCGCGAATATAACGGAATTTGTTCTTTCCTACTTGGACTCTGAATTGGGTATGGAAGTCTGACTTGGTACTAATGGTGTGGTCTATATGCGCTTTAAGTGACTCAAAATCGTCAACGTGGACAGTGCTCGCCCATACACTGTAGTGCTCGTCAAATTCCTCTTTGGGGATACTGTAAATGCGGTGCATCCAGTCATCCCAGATGAGTTCATTAGTCGTTAAGTCCCACTCCCAAACACCAATATGTGCCGCATCAGCGGCCATTGACATTCGCTTGTGAAGTGCCTGAAGCTCTTGTTCAGTTTTCCTTAATTCCGTAATATCCTCAGAAAGTGACAATAAGTATTGTGCTCTATTGTTACCGTCTTTAATGATTACTTTTTTAATTTGGAAATAATGTGCCTTTCCGTTAATCACAAACCTTTCTTCTTCACAGCTCTGAGTTTGTTCACTTTCAATAAGCTTCGTATCTGATGCCACTATACGTTTTGCTTCGTCTAGTTCAAATACATCGAAATCGGTTAAGCCTACAAGGTCAGATTTTGTCATTTTAAGATGTTGTGCAACCATGTTGTTTACGTGGGTAAAGGCGAGGGTATTGGCATCCTTTACAATCAGCATATCTGGTAAGGTATCAAAAACAGTTTGTGTGAACACCTCTTGATTTTTTACATCTGAAAGGTCTTTAACAGTACAAACAAAAGCCTCGTGATTACCAGGCAATTTATTTACTAGAAATGAAAGAGGGAAAGTAGAACCATTTTTTCTGACTCCATCAATGCGATGCGGAATATTTCCCAAATCTCTTCCTTCAACACTTTTAATTACTTCGTTAAGTAATACATGATTGCCCGAATTATTTTGACTGACGAGATCGCTTACACGGCGAAACTTCAATTCATGCTCTTGATATCCAAACATAGTTAACGCCGCTGGATTAACGAATTCCAGACGACCGTCAGAGTCAAAAGTGAAGACGCCTTCTTGAACTGTGTTTAGTACGGCAGTAAACCTATCCGCTGACAGCGTTCTTGCTCTCAGTTCAATTAACAAAATCAAAATAAGTGCGAAAAACACAACCATGAAGGCGACAAGGTAGCCAAGGCTTTTTGCATCTTGGTTGTCGATAAAAACGGTAGAAGGGAGGGGGTACACGTGCATAGACAACATACCCGTATAGTGCATACCTGCTATGGCACTGCCCATAATAATGGCGGGAATGAGCTGCTGTACGACATTAACTTCTCTATTTGCGATGGTAGCGTGTACTTTAAGAGATACCCCTGCCAAAACCACGGCCACAACGATGGACGCAGAAAAAAGCCAGAGATCGTAAGCCATAACG
>JALUXV010000418.1 GCA_027013165.1 Alteromonadaceae bacterium | reverse complement strand
ATTGGGCTTTGCCAGTCCAGAGTGTCAACCACATCATTAAGGTAATCTTGTTCAGATAAAGAGACTGTACCGTCAACCTGATACAGCAACACAGATAATTTGATTAATGCTTGGTTAAAGCCTTGTTGTTCTGATAGTTCCATTATTCGCCCCTTAATATCATTCAAAAGTGACAGAAAAAACATGTGGCCAGTAATGCTAATTTCAAGATTACATCCGCGCAATGTTAACACTTTGTAAAGAATTACCTAAGAAGATCGCAACTTTAAAATCATACCTATGTACTGAAATCTATACTTTCAAACACTAACTTCAAGCCTGCTACCTTAGCCCTAAGGTTACATCATTAATGTAAAAATTCCCGGTAAAGCGTGTATCGTTCTTGCCTTGCGCATCTAACGCAAAGTACTGTTTATCCTCATCATCAAGCCCTTGGTAGCCGCCAATTACTTGATAAATCCACACTTCAGGGTCAAAGCTTAGCTCGTGTTCGTGATAATACTCCAACGCTGTTTTTGCTTGGCCAGAGTCAATCACATCTACAAAGTAAGCTTCTACTGCTTGATGAAGCGGATCTTTTTCTAACGTCACACTCGCTTGTTCAGTAACATTGATTTCTTGCGATTCAACTTGCTCTTCTGGCGCTTTATGTTGCTTATGCACATAGTTTAACGCCCCAACAATTGCGTGATAATCAGCCTCATGCTCCACGTTGTTCACGTTTGAAGCCGCAGGTTTAATAACGCTGCGCGACTGATTAAACAGCACGGGCACTTGGGTTAAGTTGGGATAATTACCAGGAGTAAAATCTGGGTGTTGCTCCATATGAAGCAAAAACCCTTTGAGTAGGCGGGTACGCCCTCGGAACTCTCTAAATCGCCCAAGTAAATCAAGTAATCGTGCTTGCACCACCGACAGCTCTTGTGCTGCCAATGAGAAACGCTGCTGAAGTGAGACAACAAGTAAGTGACGAAGTTCGCGATTTGATCCCGCTAATTCACTTAATTCATCAAAACGGAAACACTCTAGCTGACCAAGTAGGTCAGTCACCTGTTCCTGAGCCAATTCATTTTCTCGAATTTTCGCTTCAACCGACGACACATAGCCAAATTCATTATTAATGCGGCTGAACATTACCCTTACACTATTTGAAAGGGTTTCAGACAACTGGTATGTATGTTCGGTGAGATCACTCATGTACGCTGTGGCATCGTTATAACGCTGGTGCTGAAGTGCCTCTTTGTAGTGCTCTGTTAGGGTTTTAAGGCTTGCGATAGCAGCACCAATATTAGTGTTGATATTGCGGTTTCGCTCATCCTGTAAACTGCCTTCGAGTAAAGTTCGCACAGCGCTTTTTAGGCGTAGGTCACTTTGCGCCTCAGGACGCCACAACACGCCAAGCTGCACTAGCTGCTCTAATACTTTGGGGCTGTATTCCCGCGCAGACACCGACCCGTTAATATACGCCTGCATGATCAGGTCGCTGTGTCGCCCTAACGCGTTGAGTAATCGACTCCCCGCCTGCAACAATACCTGACTCATATCAAGCTACCTTGCTGAATAGCGGCGTCGGCCTGTTCGGCTAGACTCAGAGCCTCGGTTTCGTCAATAAAGCGGATCATCTCGTACAAGTGTTCTACGCGACCGGTGGCCAAATAAATCTGCTTGTCTGGGTTAGGCTTGATTAAGTAGCCCAAATCACACAACCGCTTAAACACCTGCTTTAACTGGCCGTCGGCCGATACACTGGCAGAGCCAAATATCTTGTAGCGCGATATTTTTTCAAGTTGCTCGGTATACGCAGGTGTATCTTCGATGGTGGTGAGTAGCTCATTCAAGCGAATAGCATTGCCCATAGTCACTGGCATATCAGACTCATTGGCTTGTTGAACCAATAGCAACCACTCCACCAGCGGCACCAAATAAGAGGTGGTTTCCTGAAACTGTTGGATCAGAATTTTGCGCTCTGCTTCACCAATAGTGAGGTAGCTGGCAAAAAATACATCACCCTCCGCCGTAGTCGAAAGCGTGCGATTAAGTAGGTTCAAATGAGGCTCTAGCTGGGCTGCATTGCCGTTAGCTTTTAAAAAACGCCACGACATTTCATCCGATACCTGACAAATAAACTTGCCTTCCAACAACGCGCTAAGTACTTGACCTTGTTCCGTCATCATATTATTTCTCCTCAGCGAGCTGACGCGCTTTTAATCGCTCGGCAATGGCGCTAGATTTTGGTTGAACCACTTGTAATTGACGAGACACTTTGTCAATGAGGTAACGGTTCTCAAACAATGTCAGTACATCTGACTCTGGGTTAGGGAATGCGCCCACCACGCTAATGTTATTGTTCTGACACGCGTCAAATATCTTCTTAACGTTACTTTGGTGAAGCGTACCCAGCTCGTCAATAGGCCAGTGTATGGTGGCCTTTTCATCACCACGTAATAAGCGGGTAAAGGCAAGCAAAAACTTACACAAAATCAGGTAAGCCATACCGTGACTCGACGACTCATTGAGCTGGCGATCCGTTCTAATAGTTAGATCGCTGTTGCCCTCTTTTAAGTGCAGCTCAATATCCAGCAGCTTACTAATTCCGCCCGTAAGCGCAGCACGGCCAAGAATATCAAGTACAGTGCGCATACTCATACCGTACTCTTCTTGTGGCAATTCGTTTGCGCCGTTCTCTATCCACAACTCGTAGTGTTTTCTGAATTGCTCTAGCTCTGGCCAGAATTCAAGTTCACTAATGCGGGAGCGTATCTTAACGGCTGAGTCGGACACACCATCGAGGAACAGTTCACCATCAACCTCTTTGGTGATACGTCGACTTTGTGACGCAATGCGTTTGTCGATATCAGCCAATACAAAATAGTACTGAGACAAGTCTGCACCAAAAATGCGCCCTTGCTCACGAAGTCCTTGAAGTTTCTGCGGAACAATAACGTTTAGTAGCTGAGAAAGGTGAGTCACCATTCTGCGATGGTCAATAGACTTGATACCATTGGCGTTGGTGGTCGCGCACTCCTCTCGTGCTCGCTCCCACGTATCTGACAAGCCCGTACCAGCCTGTGCTGCAATTAACTGATCGAAACGTTCAACGTAAGCACGTACATCACTAAGCAACTGCTCTCGTTCTTGCAGTTGGCTTTGTACCTGTGAAATACGTTGGCCAATGCTCACTGCGTCTTGGCTCAATTGGGCTTTGGTTTCATCAGGCGCTTTTAGTCGAATCTTGCTTAACGACTTACTCAGCGACGTCACCTGCTCTAAATGCTCTTTAGTTTGCTTAAGCGATGACTCTAGTTCTGCGTGTTGCTCTTGCAGTGTTTCTCGTAGTGTTTTGTAACTCGATTGCTTTTCAGCAAGGCTGCGCTCAGCATCACCCAATGATTTGCGAGCTTTGGTTAAGCCTTCTTGCCATGTCACTTTTTGTGACATAAACACTGTATTGTACCAACGCTCGTAGTCGCTCACTTTGTGTCGGTGTTTTTCGGTGCGATTGATAGACGCTTTTAATTCGTTGATCTGACGCTTTAACTGACCAATTTCATCAACGTCAACGCCCCGTTGATTTAACTCGTTCTCTAACCATTGATTCATTTCTTGACGATCTGACGCTGCACTGTCTTTGGCGTGCTTAATGTCTTGGTCAATTTTGTCGATTCTGCTGTCGGTATCGCTTAACAACTGTTGCCAGTGGAAACGGTGCTCAGTTTCAGCTTCTCGCTGCTGATCTTTGATCTCATCAACACTTGCAGCAAACTGAGTAGCCGCTTGTTTTTGGCTCTGCTTAATTCCGTCTAACTTTGTTCTGGTCGACTTTTTACGGGCAGACAAAGCTTGCTGATACTCGCTAAGTACTGTGTCTCTGTCTTGCTGGGTACGCTTTCGGGTCGCTTCAGCACTTTTTACGCCGTTATCTTTTTGCGTAACTATAAGTTCAGCGTTACGCACTTCCTCGTTGGCTTTCGCCAGAGCCGTTTCACAGGTATTTTGTACCTCAAGGGCTTCAGCCTGACGCTGCTGAGCATCGCTGAGTTTTTGCTTTAACTCAGTTTCAGTTTGCGCATAGCTTGGGGTATCTATCATAGAAAGGGCAAGTTCTACCCCCATCAACGAGGTTCCCGCGTCTTGTCTGCTCGGCTTTAAGTCGGTACGGTCGAGTAAATCAGGATGCAGTACCTTACCCAGCGTATGCTCCCAGTCATCCACGTTTTTACGCAAGAATTCTAATAGCGAACCTTCACCGGGATATAGAAGGCCGTTGATTTTATCAACTTCAACGTCTTCTTTTTGATAGCGCGCTCTTGCTTTATCGAGAGCATTAGACGCCTCTAAACGCTGTTGTACCAGTTTGCTATGAGCTTGATTGGCTTTCCGTAGTTCGCTACGGGCAGCATCTTCATTAATCGATGCATCTTTAATAGCAGCGTCTAATAAGTCTAGTTGCGATTGTTCAAACTCATTGTATCCTGCGTTATTCAACGCAGACTGAAGCTCAGCTTCTTTCACTTTAAGTTCACTCAGCGCATCTTGATGAGCAGCTTTCACGTCATTCAACTGAGCGGCGAAATCACGTTGAATTTGGGTAATACTCTCGCTTTCTTCACGCTGCTGTTGGGCTTTCTGCTCAGCAGCTTCTGCTTTTCTTTCCGACAACAACTCAAGAGTTTGTCCTAAGCTATCGCTGAGTTCCGCGGCACGGCGGTTAAAGGCCGATTCAATATCTTGGTGCTTTTCAGTCAAAAGGTGATAGCGACTTTCGGCAATTTCAGCATCTCGTTGCCATTGAGCAAGGTTTTCTACATCTTCTTTTAACTGCTCAATATCTTCAGATTGCCATTGCTCAAACTCTTGCTCTACGGTGTCGAGTTCAGTAGTGAATTTGTCAACATCGGCGCGGGCAGAAGAAATAACCTGATTCAAATGATCGCGACTATCATGCCATTGGCTGTCAGCTTGTTTACGCTCGAACTGATTGTTGTCCAACGCCTGCTTAGTCGACTCTAAATGGGCTGACAAGTAGGATTTATCTAGTTCAAAATCATGCTTTAGTTGGCTCAGTTCGGCTTCCAGTGAGGTCAACGCCATATCGGCTTGCTCTAGCTTGGAAAACTCAGGGCGTATTTTGTCGAACTGTTTAATTAACTGGCATTCTTTGATCCAATCATCAACTCTGTGACGACTCAAATTTGACGTAGGCGGCGTTACACCATCTTCTTCTAGAATAGCCGCAATCATGGCTTTGATGGTTTCCATCTTGCCTTCTTTTGAGTGCACCGCTTTTGCTAGTTTCTCGATATGACGCATGTGCTTACCTGACTCACACACACTAAATACTTTGGCATATCCCAGTAGCTCTCGCGCTGAACTACTCTGGTTTAACACACCTAAATCATTTTGAATAATAGCGCGAAAATCTTTGGTATTCAGAATATTACTGACGAGAATATCATTGCGCTTCATGGCGCGAGCTAGTTCCGCACTTGATACGCTAACGTGCTTACCGCTTTTTTGCTTAATCAGGTAATCGTCTAAATCGAAAGGCTTACCCACTAAACGGTAGTTTACGCCCGTGCCATTTGAGCTGAGCACTACCTGGCATAAATCCCCTTCTGCTCGGGTGTATTCGTAAATAATAAAGCTAGAAGTACGGGGCAAGTACCAGCGTTCAAAACTATCTCGGGTTGCGGGGACTACGCGGCTTGGATATTCACCGTAAAACACCGGTATTAAGCGTTGTAACGTAGTTTTACCCGAGGCGTTGGTACCACAAATATTGGTGTGACCATCAAGCTTCAACTCCACAACACCCGGTAAATGAGTGTCAATAAGGATGATGCGATTTAAACCAGCCATATTCTTCCTGTTTGTATCTAGCACACTTGATAAAGCGTGTGTGTCTTATTAGCGCGAATAGCCGCTCAGTTTATTACGATTTGCTAAAGGTTGCACTGCGTGGCAAGTAATAAGTGGAAAAAAAACCGGTGTGAAGTGAGAAGAAATAAGGGATAGTAGGGAAAGCAAAATGCTTTCCCTCGATAAAAAACGAAAAGTTTTAAACTAGCGTGGTGGGAACATACCACCGCCACCACCAAAGCCGCCTGGACCACCAAAACCACCTGGCCCGCCCGGAGGCATCATGCCTTTCATTTGACGCATCATTTTCTTCATGCCGCCGCCAGACATCTTCTTCATCATTTTCTGCATTTGCGTGAACTGCTTGAGCAAACGATTAACGTCTTGAATTTGCGTACCCGAGCCTGCGGCAATACGACGCTTACGAGACCCTTTAATGATGTCAGGTCTTGCGCGTTCTGCTGGCGTCATCGAATTGATGATAGCTTCCATTTGGTTGAACTGCTTGTCGTTGGCTTGCTCTTTGATTTTCTCTGACATGCCACCCATACCCGGTAGCTTGTCCATCATCCCCATCATGCCGCCCATGTTTTTCATTTGTTCAAGCTGGTCTTTAAAGTCTTGCAGGTCAAAACCTTTACCTTTTTGAACTTTCTTGGCTAACTTCTCGGCTTTCTTTTTATCAACCTTACGCTCAACTTCTTCAATTAAGCTCAGTACGTCGCCCATACCAAGAATACGAGAAGCAATACGCTCTGGATGGAATGGCTCAAGTGCATCGAGCTTCTCACCCATACCAATAAATTTAATAGGTTTACCAGTAATGTGGCGAACAGAAAGCGCCGCACCGCCTCGGGCATCACCGTCAGCTTTAGTCAGAATAACACCGGTAAGTGGAAGGGCGTCATTGAAAGCCTTTGCCGTGTTTGCGGCATCTTGACCTGTCATAGCATCAACCACGAAAAGGGTTTCAACAGGCTTAACCGCTGCGTGAAGGTCTTTGATTTCATCCATCATGTCACTATCGACATGAAGACGTCCGGCGGTATCTACAAGAAGTACATCGTAGAACTGCTTTTTAGCTGCATCGATAGCGCTTTCTACAATATCAATGGGCTTTTGCAAAATGGTAGATGGGTGGAAGCCTACTCCCACATCGGTAGCAAGAGTTTCTAGCTGCTTAATCGCCGCTGGACGATAAATATCGGCACTCACTACTAGGACTTTCTTCTTTTCACGCTCGGTAAGGTACTTTGCTAATTTACCCACAGAGGTCGTTTTACCAGCACCTTGTAAACCCGCCATAAGCACAACGGCAGGAGGCGCAGCCGCTAGGTCTAAACGCTCGTTCGCGGCGCCCATCACGGCTTCTAGTTCTGATTGAACGATTTTGATGAACACTTGGCCCGGCTTCAGGCTTTTGGTGACCTCGGTTCCTACTGCACGCTCTTTGACTTGCGCAACAAAGGCTTTCACTACTGGCAATGCAACGTCGGCCTCAAGGAGGGCCATACGCACTTCCCGTAGCGTATCTTTAATATTGTCGTCAGTAAGTCGCCCTTTCCCGCTCACATTTCTGAGCGTTTGGCCTAAGCGTTCGGATAAATTTTCAAACATAGCGTGAAACTTCAGGTTAATTCGAGGATATATTCTGCGCGTATTGTAACGTAAAAATTATTGTTCACCTAACCCCACGTGGCCATGTATTCTTAAAATCACCCTGTATTACAAAGAAAACATTGAAAATGAACTGTTGTTCAAGTATCAATACGATCTTAGCGACATTAGGCGAATGCAAATAGGATTTATTATGAGTACGCTTTTTGCTGTGTGTGCGATACTACTTTATTTCCTCGCCGCAGCAGTATTAATAGGAAAATTCGTCCACTCAGAAGGGCCAAACAAAAAACTAGGATTTATCATTGCAAGCGTGTCTATTCTGGCACACTTGGGGTTCTTGCTGGAAAACATTTGGGTAGCGCCCGGCCAAGATATGAGTGTGACTAATGTTCTATCTCTCGTCGCCTGGATTATCTGCACAGCCATGGTGGCCTTTGCTACCGTTATGCCTAATATCATTTTACTTCCTGTGGTTTTTGTTTTCTCTGCTTTCACAGTTGCGGTATCGTGGCTAGTTCCCTCGTCAAACGTCATGGATATTCAGTTGCTTCCGGGGCTAGTTATTCACATCACCCTGTCGTTGTTGGCCTATTGTATCTTGGTAATGGCATTTCTTTACGCGCTTCAAATGTCATACATTACCCATAAGCTCAAAGAAAAAGCGGGTGTATTACTTCATTCTTCACTTCCCCCACTCATGGCAGTGGAAAGTATTTTGTTTAAACTTATGTTAGTTGGCACCCTATTGTTGTTCATTTCTTTGGGTTCGGGCTTTGTATTTTTAGACAACATGTTGAGTACATCTCACGCTCACAAAACCGTCTTGTCGATCATCGCCCTTGGCATATTTTCAACCCTGTTAATCGGGCAAAAGTTAAAAGGTTGGCGAGGTAAGCAAGTCATAGTGCTCACGATAGTTGGCGTTATGTTTTTGTCTCTAGCCTACTTTGGTAGCAAGTTAGTTCGCGAGTTTTTACTCTAGTTTGGTGGTGAGGAGCACGATAACTGCTTTGTCACGTAATTTTCTCTTGAAACACTAGCGCCAAAAAACTAAAGTTGAAGTCCAAGTATTAAAGGAAAACCATCGTTGGACGACATATCAACGAGTACGCTATTTATCGCACTTGGCGTACTCATATTACTTTCTGCGTATTTCTCTAGTTCCGAAACGGGAATGATGTCGATAAATCGATATCGCCTAAAGCATTTAAAAAGCCAAGGGAACCGTTCTGCCAAACGGGTTCAACGTCTTCTTGACAGACCTGATCGCTTGATTGGCCTGATACTTATCGGCAACAATCTAGTTAATATCGCCGCTTCGTCTATTGCTACCGTTATATGTATTCGATTGTTTGGAGATTATTGGGGGTTCTTCGCAGTAACCTTTGGTTTAACCTTTATCTTACTTATTTTTGCAGAGGTCACCCCTAAAACCTTAGCGGCACTCTACCCCGAAAAAGTCGCGTTCCCAAGTTCTTTGATCTTACTGCCGTTAATGACACTACTGTATCCGTTTGTGGTTTTCATTAACGCGATTACCAACGGCATACTCTCTTTGCTTCGTATAAGCCCTACTGATGGCGACGGAGACTCGTTAAGCCGCGAAGAGTTGCGCACCGTGGTGTATGAGTCTGGCACCATGATCCCGAAGAAGCACCAAGATATGCTGGTAGGTATTCTCGATTTAGAGAGCGTAACCGCCGAAGATATCATGGTTACCCGGTCTGACATTGTTGCTATAGACATTAACGACGACTGGAAAGTAATTCAAAAGCAGCTAACCCATGCTCAACACACTCGGGTACTTCTGTATCGCGATAGTATTGATGATGCGGTGGGCTTTGTTCATCTACGTGATGCTCTGCGTTTATTATCGAAAGACCAGTTTACCAAAGCAACGCTATTGAGAGCGGTTAGAGAAATTTACTTCACGCCGGAATCTACGCCATTGCACACACTGATGTACAAGTTTCAAACCGAAAAGGAACGCATCGCATTAGTGGTGGATGAATACGGCGATATTATGGGTTTGGTTACCCTAGAAGATATTCTTGAAGAAATTATCGGTGATTTCACCACTACTACCCTGCCTGATCACAGCAAAGAGGCAAATACCCAGCAAGACGGCTCAGTGTTAGTCGATGGCAGTGCCAACATTCGAGATCTGAATAAAGAGATGGATTGGAACTTCCCAACTGAGGGACCTAAAACCTTAAATGGATTATTGCTCGAATACTTGGAAGAAATTCCAGAAAACAAGATCAGTGTTAGACTTGCCGGCTACCCTTTAGAGATTGTTGATATCTCAGAGAACATGATAAAAACGGTGAGGATAATGCCTGAGTTCTATATAGAACCTAAGACATCTTCGTCTGATTAAACCTCGCGAGACGCCTTCTCTGCGCGTCTCGCCAGTGCCCGCGCCTTTGCATCTGCTACCTTATCCGACAAGGTAGTTAGCTTAGATATGATATGCCTCATCTCCTCATCATCTTGCAGATCTGATTCTTCCATATGGGATTGCAACGATCGCTTGAGGAGTTCAGGAATTGATTTTGTGGCCATTTCCCGCCCTACAGTGAATTAAACTTGACGCTCTCATTAGGTTTATCGGTCAGAGCGTAAACTTCTGTAGGGATAAATTTGGATTTATAGGCTAATTTCACAATCCTTATGAAAATGACAACTAAACTTAGCCTTGATAATGGGTTTCTAATATGCCTTTTTGCTCAGTCAAATTGTACTTAATCACTGCTATTGATGCGGTAGCGAACAAACATGTAGTGAAAGAGCCACACAAAGAATCTACCAAATAGCTCACCAATGGCATATGACTCACCACCAACACCCGCTTCATTGGTGTAGTCATATTTAACGAACGATGTGCTTTGGCAAACAGGTAGTGATGAACATCATCAGCGTTGCCGTTTGGTGTAATATCTTCGCTGATTTCGGTTTTGTTTGAGGAAACAAAGTTACTAAACAGGTCAAAGGTTTGTCGCGTGCGTTGATAAGGGCTTACCAGCGCGAAATCAACTTTGTGATCAGGACAATAGTGTTTGATAAGCCAATTGCTCGCGTCGGCTGTTTGAGCTTTACCCACTGTTGTGAGTTGTCTACCTTTATCATCGAGTCTCGGGGCTTCCGCTTCTCCGTGACGCATAATAAAAAAGTAAATGTCGTCGTTGCTACTTTGACCTGACATGACATTGCGCATACTATAAATAACGTAAGTTAACGATAGCAGAGAGCGTTTATATCGCCTAGCACTATCCGTCAAATTTGAGTATAAACTTTAGTATTGCTTACGGTGTAGTACCTTCCTTAAGGCAAATTAAATAACAATATAAATATTGCTTAATCGAGAATGTATTGACTACCTCCTTAGATTTTGAAAATGCGACACATGTAACATTGGCTAATGGGCTAAGAGTTTTAGTTCACTGTAATCCCCAATCAACAAGTTCTTACGTTTCTTTGTCTGTAAGAGCGGGTCATTTCTATGATCCTGACGATTGTCATGGCCTAGCACACCTGTTAGAGCATATGCTTTTTATGGGTAGCAGACACCTATCAAAGCCAAACGAAATTAACGCGTTTATAGAGAAACACGGCGGGTCGATTAACGCATGGACAGGTACTGAGTACGCGAACTATCATTTTCAGTGCCACGGTGATGCCATAATTCAAACCTTACCGGCATTTGCCGACATGATAAGGCAGCCCCTTTTAAACAAAGAGGCTATCGCCAACGAGATTCACTCAATTGATGCTGAGTTTAAGTTTAAGCTCAAAGACGATTTGCGCCGCCTTTATCAAATTCACAAAGAAACGTGTAATCCAGATCACCCATTTTCTAAATTCTCAGTGGGCAATGCCTTAACGTTTGGTGAGCATAAGGTCAGCGCTATTCGAGATAAATTAAAACTGCTTCACCAAACTTACTATTGTGGTGCCAATATGGCGCTGTGTATTTCAACGCCCATGCCAATAGAGCAAATCCACACGCTTGTTACTCAGTGTTTTGGTAGGTTCGAGACAGGAGCCCTCGCCAATACTCAATGGCCACCACTTTACACCTCTGAGAATCTTGGTGTGCAAATCAACATTCAACCCTTGCAGTCTGCACGCAGAATGATTGTTACCTTTGCTCTGCCTGGGCTGCACAATGATTATGTAGTTCAACCTCTTAATTATTTAAGCCACCTTTTGGGTGACGAAGGTGAAGGCAGCCTGCTGGCCTATTTAAAATCAAAAAATTGGGCATTAAACTTAATTGCAGGCTCGGGTATTGAGGGGGATGACTTCAAAGATTTCAACGTGAGTTTTCAGCTAACCCAAACAGGGTTAGAAAACAAAGACCACATTCTTAACGCGCTATTTAGCTATATCGCGCTAATTAGCAACGCTATCAATGAAGAATGGCGTTTTAACGAAAAAGCCAAACTCAACACCCTTGCCATTAAATTCGAAGATAGTGTAAAACCACTTTCATTGGTGAGTGATTTTGCCCAACATCTATTTTTATATTCACCAGAAGACGTGGTAAAACTGCGAACGTTTGAAGCGGTTTACGACAAACAGGCCTTAGAAAATGCGCTGTCATATTTCACACCGCAAAATTTACGTTTAAAGGTTATTGCAGATAACGTTGTTACTAACAAGGCCTGTGCATTCTATGAAGCTAAATACAGTGTAGAACGGCTGAGTGACTCGTTACTCGAAAAACTATCAAACCCGCGGGCCATTAGTTGTTTAACGCTTCCTCCTAAAAATCCGTATTTAGGAACCAACTATGTTGTCGTTCCTGTAGAAGATAAATATTGCAAACCTTCAGCCATTCATTCGTCTGAATTCAGTCGCTTTTGGTTTGCTCAGGACTCTATGTTTCAGAGCCCTAAAGGGGACATTTACCTTTCTTTCGACAGTCACGCATTTTCCGAGAGCAGAGCTGATGTAGCGGCGAAGCGAATTTGGTTAAGTGCCATTAATGACCATTTGCAATCTAAGTATTACAGAGCTGAAATTGCGGGCCTACATTACAGACTTTACGGTCATCAGGCTGGGTTTACCTTGCATACTCGAGGGTTTACCGACCAACAAACACTGCTCGCCAAGCAGCTTCTCGATGTAGTTCAACATTACCATGTGCCTAGCGATGTTTTTGAACATCACAAACAACTGCAACTTCAAAGTTTACACAATACCTTGATGAATAAGCCCACCAACCGACTATTCTCTCGCTTGAGTGTGCTTATGCAAAAGAGTACTCAGGCTCCCATCGAGCTAATAGATGCGGTTGGTAATGTGTCTCATAATGATATGCTAAGAGCGCAAGAAAACGCCTTTAGCGACTATTTTGTCGAGAGCTTTATGCACGGTAATTGGACCTATGACCAAGCCGAAACCTTCTACAACGATACTTTGCCACTGTACCACGGTGCCAACTTACCCACGATTCAGCGTTCTGTTGCCAAACTCCCAGTGGGCAAGTCTTTGTACCACGAAGTAGTGTGTGATCACGACGATGCAGCAGTGGTACTTTACCTTCAAGCACCAAGTCAATCGTTGCAAGACACTGCATTGTTTATGGTACTAGAACAAATGTTGGCGGCACCATTTTTCAATGCGCTGAGAACCGAACAGCAGTTGGGTTATATTGCAGGTACCGGCTATGTTCCACACAATCAACACCCGGGAATGGTGTTCTACGTACAAAGTCCCACTCATGGCCCCAAAGACATTTTGTCTGCAATGACCACGTTTTTGCTCGACCAACTCAATGAAATAAGTTTTTATCGATATTATTGGTCGACAATTCAACACAATTTACTCAAACAGTTAAAAGAACAAGACTTATCTTTCTCAATGAAATCCCAGCGCTTGTGGGTAAGCTTGGGTACTCAAGATTTCACCTTCAACCGTCACACACAAGTGGCTCAATGTATTGAAGCATTATCGTTCGAAGACATTCAGAACTACGCCACTTCACTTGCTAACCGTTCGCACTGTGGTGAGCTTGTCTTATATGCTAAGGGACAGCACAACGGGTTAGATGATTTATCAGACAATCAAATTCCCAACATCGCAGCATTTAAACAAAATACCCCTTACTATTAGCAGAGAATTTGAAGCGCAAGTTGATTAACAATTAAGCCAACGTCTATCGAAGCATAAAAATTCCTTGTAGAGCCTTGCTTAATTGGGCATATTTGTATTTCTGGTTGTAAGGAAATAGCCCAAACGTCGAAATATAATGATAAGGCAAATATTGCCAAAGGTGTGTAGGTGCGCTTAACCAAAGCTTGTTCTTTTTTTGTTGTCTGGCTTACTTTGATTGGTTTCTTGTCCTCTCAAGCCAGCGCCATTGAAATAGCTGATCTTCAATTTACCAAACTCAGCAATGAGGATGGCTTGTCGAGCACCACAGTTTTAGACATAGTAGAAGATCATAACGGCTACATTTGGCTTGCCACCATGAACGGCTTAAACCGATATTCAGGTTACGAAGTTAAGCAGTATCATCCCTCTGACACCAATCCAAATTCACTACCCAGCGGCTTCATATACAAAATATTAGTCCATTCCAATGGGGATTTATGGTTCGCCACGCACTCAGGCCTTTCAAAGTATAGACCTGAGTATGACAACTTCGAGACTTTCAACAGTGCAAACTCGGCGATCAAAGTTGACGCCATCACGGCGGTATCAGAGGGTGTAAATGGCGATGTTCTGTTTGCCGATAATAAGTATCTGTACACCTACTCTCTTGAAGATGGAACAATAACTCAGCGGCAACAAGTTTTCTCATCTCACAGCTTCGTAAAACATATTTTCGATGAAAGCTCTCGCACATGGTTAGGGTCAAAAACGGCCGGAGGGATGATTGTCGATAAGCTCCAACAAAAAGCATTCCCTTTAAACGAAGTCAATCCATGGAATATTCTTTTACCGACTAATTCATTTCATGATCTTATGATTGTAGAAGGAAATTACTGGGCGGCAACTAGTGACGGTGTTTTCGTGTATTCAGCGACTGGAAATACTCTGGCACACTTAGATATGACATACCTGAATTCAGAAACTTCAGTTGATGTCTTCTCATTGGAGCACATCAACGGGCAAATCTGGCTCGGTACTAACAGAGGCCTATATATTGTTGCTGAATCAATTGACTCTCCAAGTTTAATCGAAAGAGAGCATATCGTGCATGTCAGTGGTGCTAAAGGAGCACCAATCCAATTATCTCAAAACGTTTTTACTAGCATAGTTAAAGATAGAAATGACGCAGTATGGTTAGGTTCGATTCAAGGCGCACTAAAGCACCACGCTGACTTCTCTATAGTTCGATACTATCCTAGTGCTATTTCAAACACTACTCCCCCTGCATTCGCGACAATTTGGGGTTTGAGTCAAGACTCTCAGGGAACTGTATATTTCGCCGCCCAAACTGAAGGCGTCGGTATTTTTGATAAATCAAGTGGTGAAATTGAGTTTTTAAAGTTCAACAAGGAACTGTCTGCAAATACAACCTTTTGGGATCTAGTGATCGACAAAAACGGACGTTTTTGGGTTGCTACTTCAGATGGACTGATGCTCTATGATAAGGTCGACAATCTGCTAGTACAGGTAGAACATTTGTTTAAAGGCGAGTTTATAGATTACCTTCATCATGATGATCATTACGTATGGATTTGGCCTGGGCAATCGGGTCTGATTTCAGTTGATATAAACAACCCTCTTGATGAAAATGCTATCGAAGTTCACGAGTTCTCGGCTCAAAACAATGCTCTACTTCCCATTTACACTGACACTAAGTCACGGCTTTGGTTGAGACAAGGAGACGAACTTTTAGTTTATGATATTCAAACTTCAACAGTATTAACTAGTATCGGTAACAAAGAAGGCTTGAACTCTATAGTCTACAGCGTCTATGAAACAAATGAGGCTTTTTGGGTAACTACCCGATCCGATGGAGTTATCAAGCTCAACAAAACGAATTTCGATATAGAAGAAAAACAGAGTAGAAATGATAATTTCGGATTTATCTACTCATCGATTGGTCTAAATGACAGTATTTGGTATGCCGATAATGGCGGTGTTCACCAGATATCACTACCGTCCCTCCAGAAAATTCTAACGATAACAAACCAACAGCTTGCATATAACTCACTTGGAGAGAGTGCAGTGTTGGTGACTAACGACCAAGATATTATCTTTGCTGGTGATAAGGGATTCAATAATATATCAAGAAATATCTCTGCAAATTCTTCTAGCCAGTCTATTGCTACTCTACCGCCAGATTTGGTGGAGTTTAGTATTTTCGGGACACCATCTCAAAGTAGAAAGTCATTTGATAGAAATCAGGGGAATGTTGAAGAAGATTTCGTCTACAGCGAATTGGTAACCTACGCAGATTCCAAAACAATCGAATATTTCGAGTCAAGGTTTAGCGTGTCGTTTGGACTACTTAACCCACATTTTGTTGATACGGTTACATATCGCTACAGATTACTTGGCCTTGATAGTGATTGGATTTACATAGGAGCGAATCGTACCGCACAGTTCAACAATGTTGGTTTTGGAAACTACACGTTTGAAGTACAAGCTCGCGAAGCTGGTAAAAAGTGGTCAGTAAGCAGGGCTCTCGCAATCAATGTTAATCGCCCACCATGGTTGCATTCAGTCGCGTTGGTATTTTATGCATTGTTGGCAACGGTTGCTCTTGCATTTACGGTCCGTCAGTATCAAATCCGCAAAGCAAATCAATTAGCCATTCGTGAATCTGAAGAGCGCTTAAAACTTACCCTTTGGAGCTCGGGTGATGAACTCTGGGACTGGGACGTATATCGCGGTCAAGTTTACCGAGCAAACACTTGGGGAACGTTAGACTTTCCTCAAGACGATATTCGTACTACTGGTGCATACGACGCCAATATTCACCCCAATGATTTACCTCGCGTGCAAAAGGCACTCAAAGCCCATTTGGAAGGCAAAAACGAATTTTACGAACTTGCTTACAGAGCAAAAACCTTTAAAAACCAATGGATTTGGGTACTCGACCGGGGCAAAGTTGTAGAGCGAGATCACAACCAACAACCGGTTCGAATGACAGGTACCCTGAAGAATATTCACCATTTGAAAGAAGCAGAAGAGCAGCTCAACCTGTTTAAACGCTCAATTGAAAATATTTCAGAAGGTGTATTCATAGCTAATACTCACTTCAAATTTATTTCAGTAAACAATGCGTACTGTAGCTACACAGGCGAGACACGAGAGCAAGCTTTAGCCACCTATATGCACTTCCATCTGTATCCAGATGCGTTCACAGAAGAAATCAAGAAGACACTTAAAGCCAAAGGTAACTGGTTTGGTGAAGTGGAATCAGTGCGGCTTAATGGCGAACGGTTTGAGATAGAGCTTAACATAGATGCCGTGCATGACGACGACGGTAAAATCACCCACTTTGTAGGCGTATTTTCAGATATTACTTCTCGTAAAAATACCGAGAAAGAGTTGCTTAAGCTGGCTAATACAGACCCCTTAACAGAGCTCCCCAACCGTTCATTCTTCCAAGCAAGTCACCAGAATTTGGTGAGAAAGTCTACCTCTCACGCTCTCCTGTGTTTGGATATGGACAACTTCAAGAAGATTAACGACTCGTTGGGCCACCAAACAGGTGATATTCTAATCAAACAAATTGCTAAGCGTTTACAACGCATTACTGGCCGTACGGCTACTTGTTACCGCTTGGGGGGTGATGAGTTCAGCGTATTAATTGAAGAGAGTGCAGACGTTCATACGGTCACTCATTACGCTCAAGGGTTACTTGATACGTTAGAGCGCCCTTTTATTATCAACAAGCAAGAGTTTGTATTGGGTGCGAGTATCGGTATTGCCTTTTACCCTGACGACGGCACAACGCCACAAGAGATGCTTAAAAACGCCGACACTGCCATGTATTTTGCTAAAAATAATGGTGGTAATAGCTACCAATTCTTTAGTGGCGAAATGAATCAAAATGCGGTTCGTCAATTACAAATTGAAAATCTTATCCGCCAAGGGATTAAAGACGACCTATTTACGGTGTATTACCAACCCAAGGTCGATATTGCGTCTGGCAAGTTAGTCAGTATGGAAGCGTTAGTTCGCTTTGAACATCCGCAAAAAGGCATTGTGAGCCCAGGGCAGTTTATTCCACTCGCCGAGCAAACAGGTCAAATCATCGAAATTGGTGAGCAGGTACTAAGAAAAGCTTGCGCCGATACCAAGCGTTGGGTGAATAGCGGCTTATTTAGTGGTCGTGTAGCGGTAAATATCTCTGCCAAACAGTTCGAACTGCCAGACTTAGATGACAGAATTAACCGCATCCTCAACGAGGTAGGCCTATCTCCACTTCACCTTGAATGTGAAATCACAGAAGGTACATTAATGGAGAACCCAGAAAATGGCCTAGAGATGATGGGCCGTTTGCGTGAACGTGGGATCCACCTAGCATTGGACGATTTTGGCACTGGATATTCTTCTTTAGCCTACTTAAAGCGCTTCCCTCTCAACACACTGAAGATTGATAAAGCCTTTATCGATGATATTGCCAATAGTAGCGTTGACCGACATATGGCCGCAGCAATCATTAATATTGCCCATAACCTAGGGTTAAAGGTTGTAGCCGAAGGTGTGGAAGACGAAAAACAATTGAACATTTTGCGACGCTACGATTGTGAAATGCTACAAGGCTTTTTATATAGCCGCCCGTTAAATGCCGAGCGATTTGAAAAGCTACTAACAGAGAATCAACAACTTCATAACTTGCTAGGTCATTCAAATATATGACTATTTATTGGCGGTTTGCCATTAAACTAAAGACTACATAGCCAAAAGGCTAAAAATTGCCGCCAAAAACCTACCAAAGAAACAAAAAAACCACCCAAAACAATAACTTAAAAGACTGGCACGGTCTTAGCATTATCCTCTTTGCCAAAATTCAGCATGAAGGTTGGCTTTGTTTGTTTGTTTGTTCAAAAAATCAGAGGAAAATTATAATGTTAAAAGAATATGCTGTTGCTCTAGTACTTTCGACTGCTACACCTGTTGCTGCTGACAAGCAAGAAGGCGCTAACAAAGCTCCAGAAACTCAAAAAGAAGCTGCGACACAAGTTGAGAACTACCGTCCAAGAACCGGTGGTGGCGTAGGTATTGGCTTCTAAGCATTAGATGACGATATTCAAAAAAAGAGAGCATCTGCTCTCTTTTTTTATATACAACGGATATTCTGTAGCTGACTACGCCGCAATATAAAGATTATTGAACCCTACAGCCTTACGCCACTGAATGTGCCTAGCAATACTGAATAGCGGCAGTACCATTGGCCCCATAAGTAATCCAATCATTGCCCATCTTTTTGCAGGCATAGCCCATTTTATCGCTTCTACAAAGAAGAACATGCAACACACAAAATTTAACACGATATACGCAACTAGCATAATGAATACCTATACAACGCGGTAAGTGATTGAGTGCGAACGCCAATGTATTGACAGTTCAAATATTAAACGGTGAGAATTGTACCTAAAAATGGTCAATAAACCAGCAATAATAGCTGCTTAATACAAAAAAACCGGGCAAAGCCCGGTTTTTAATATTTTTATAACATTTTAGTAAAATGTTTTTCCAGATTCAGCCATGGAGACAAGCACTGATGCAGGTGCGTATTTATCACCTACTTCAGATTCATACTGATTAAGCTTACTCACCACTGTTTCGATACCCACAGTATCCATGTAACGGAAAGGACCACCAAGGAAAGGTGGGAAACCGATACCGAAGATGGCACCAATATCGCCGTCTCGTGCACTTCTGATTACACCTTCATCCAAGCAGCGCGCAGCTTCGTTTAGCATCATGTAAACACAACGTTCTGCAACATCTTTTTCACTTAATGACGACGATGGAGTTAAACCAAGTAAACTGTAGATTGACTCGTCCACTTCTTTGCCCGGCTTTTTACCTTCATAGGAATAAAAGCCTTTTCCGTTTTTCTTACCCTTGCGATCATCTGCCAATACTTTGTCGAAGGCAGACGGCGCTGTAAAACGCTCACCAAAAGCTTCTACCAAGAAAGGAATGATCTTAGTACCAACATCGATACCTACTTCATCTAGAAGCTTCACAGGTCCTACAGGGAAGCCAAACTTAACTAAGGCTTTGTCAATGTGATCGATTGGTTCACCCGCAAGGATCAAGTTGGCAGCCTCATTCATGTAAGGCGCCAGTATACGGTTTACATAAAAACCTGCGCCATCTTTAACTACTACTGGCGTTTTACCTTGCTTCTTGGCAAATTCAACCGTTGAAGAAATAACTTCGTCAGACGTATTTTCGTGGGCGATAACTTCAGCCAAGGGCATTTTGTCTACAGGAGAGAAATAGTGTAAACCTATCACATTTTCTGGACGTGCTGCTTTCTCTGCAATTTGCGTAATTGGAATTGAAGACGTATTCGACGCAAAAATCGTGGACGCTTGACAGTTTTCTTCAACGTCAGCAACCATGCGTTGTTTAAGGCCAAGATCTTCAAATACGGCTTCCACAACAATATCCGCGTCCTGAAAACCACGGTAATCTAGAGTACCTGTAAGTAGCGCCAATTGCTTTTGCATTTCACTGGTGCGCATGAAACGCTTTTTCACTTTCTTATTTAGAATGTCGTAGCTGTATTTAATGGCATTAGAAATACCTTCAGGGCGCACATCTTTAATTCGCACAGGTACTTTAGCTTTGGTAGCAGTAACAAAAGCGATACCACCGCCCATTAGGCCGCCACCAAGTACGCCAACTTTGTTTGCTTTCACTGGCTCAACGCCTTCAACGCCAGTTTCTTTTTTCATTTCTGTGGTGGCGAAAAAGATTTGGCGTAACTGGAATGATTCTGGAGTCATTACAAGTTTACCAAAGGCCTCTGCCTCTGCTTTTAAACCCGCTTTAACACCCTTTGACATACCCGTTTCAATCACGTCTATGATCATGCCCGGTGACGGGTAGTTACCCTTAGTTTTCGCAAAAGTGGCTTCACGAGCCTTTTTGAACAGTAGGTTACGTCCTGGCCCAGTAGTTTCTAGCACCTTATTAACCAATCCTTTTTGAGGCGCTTGACGCTTAGGTTTGGCTTTTAGTGCAAACTTCTCGGCGACTTTAACAAGCACACTCAATGGAACAACATCGTCTACTATGCCGTACTTCTTCGCTTGCTTAGCTCGTGCTGGTGCGCCAGTAAGCATCATTTTCATCGCTTGTTGAATACCAATTAAACGAGGCAAACGCTGTGTTCCACCACTACCTGGTAATAAGCCCAATTGTACCTCTGGCAAACCAAGCTGAGTGCTAGCCGAGTCTGTACAAATACGGTAGTGACACGCTAAGGCTAGCTCTAACCCGCCACCTAATGCAGGGCCATGAATAGCAGCAACAAAGGTTGCCTTCATATTTTCAATGCGATCAAAGATAGCTTGACCGCCAGCGGCAATAGTTGTTGCGTCTTCAGCAGTTTTGCACGCGGCCAACATTGAGATATCGGCACCAGCCACAAAAGAGCTGGGTTTACCGCTAGTTAATACTACCCCTTTTATCGACGAGTCACGTTCAATGTCATCAAGCATTGAAGAAATTTCATCACCAAACTCGGCCTTCAATGTGTTCATACTTTCACCTGGAACATCCATTGAAAGAATGGCAACACCATTGTCTTGTTTAGTCAGGGTAAATGCGCTTTTTGTTTCTATTTCAGTAGTCATTTTCTTATCCTGGCTGGTTTATTCCGTTTCTACAATCATCGCTGCACCCAAGCCGCCCGCAGCACATGCAGTAAGAAGGCCAGTTCCGCCACCACGACGATTAAGTTCGTGAAGCATTTGAGTGATCATGCGAGTACCTGTCGCCGCAAATGGATGCCCGTATGCAATTGAGCTTCCCATCACGTTAAATTTATCCATGTCTATTTCGCCAATCGCCTTGTCACGACCGAGTTTTTCCTGAGCAAACTTGTCACTTGCAAACATCTTAACGTTTGACAATGTTTGTGCAGCGAATGCCTCGTGCATTTCAATTAATGTAAGGTCGTTTAGCGACATTCCAGCGCGATCTAGTGCAATTGGAGTTGCGTAAGATGGACCCATAAGCATGTCTTCCCACACATCAATTGCCGAGAATGCGTAGCTTTTGATATAACCTAGGGGCTTATATCCAAGTTCTTTGGCGCGGCTCTCAGTCATCATCAATACCGCAGATGCACCGTCGGTCAACGGCGTAGCATTTGCGGCAGTAACAGAACCGTATTTCTTATCAAATACCGGACGAAGCTTAGCGTAACCTTCCAATTTAGAATCGAAACGTACGTTGTTGTCTCTTTCTGGTGCAAGTTTGTACGGTTCTGGGTAAGCCGTCATTACCTCAGCAGATAATTTGCCTGCTTCCCAACTTTCAGCTGCAAGGGTGTGAGAACGATGCGCTAGCGCGTCTTGCTCTTCTCGGGTGATACCATGAGATTTTGCCATCTGCTCGGCAGTTTGCCCCATAGACAACCCAGTTGAGTATTCCGCCACCGCAGGAGGCACAGGAAGTAGGTCTTTTAAACCAAGCTTTTTGAGTACATTCCACTTTTGCCCTAAAGTTTTGGTTTTTTGCAAATCAACCAACGCGCGGGCAAGCTTCTTTGACACACCGATAGGTGATACTGACGTAGAATCGGCGCCACCAGCAACCCCCACCTGAACCACACCTGCCATCATGCTCTCTGCTACATTGACTGCTGACTGGAAGCTTGTTGCACAAGCTCTAGATACGCTATACGCATCGGTATGTACGTTCATTCCAGTACCAAGCACAATTTCTCGAGCAATGTTCGGTGCTTCGGGCATCTGTACCACTTGACCGTAAACGAGTTGGTCAACCCATTCTTTTTGAACGCCATTTCTAACAAGAAGTTCGTTAACGACCATCTTACCTAAGTCTACGGCAGGCACGCCGTGGAAATTTGTCGCCATTTTCGCGAATGGAGTACGTAATCCTGCAACAATAGCGATGCGATCACCCTCACGGGTAGTAACAGATTGTTTTGAAGCCATAATGCACCTGATTTTGAGACCAACATTAAGTGGTCAGACCTGTAATAAGATAGATTTTTACAAACAATGAACAAAATAGCAAATAATCATCAATATCACCGCCTTCTAGACCCAACAACACTCTGAAAACCTCAGTAATTATTATTCTGTCGACAAAATACGTAATTTTAACGACTTGAAGATGACAGAATGGAACCCTATATGTGATCTGTAGTCTTTATTGAACCTAGTTTCTTTTCTTAGGCGTGTTGTACTTTGATACACATCCCCGCTTGTTATTAACAATGGAGCGGATTATTCTCTCGCCTAACTCGTTGAGCTAGTAAACGTCCGTCGACGGAATAACAAAAATAAACAGGATATCTCCACTATGGCAACTGAGCAGTTTCAACAATTGCATCAATACCTAGACACTCAGATCATCGGTCAACACGAGCTGACTAAAAGCTTGTTAATTGCGCTTCTTGCAGATGGTCACCTATTGGTTGAGGGCCCTCCTGGACTAGCAAAGACCCGTGCAATTAACGCGCTGGCAAATGGCATTACCGGTGACTTTCACCGCGTACAATTTACCCCCGATTTGTTACCAGCAGATTTAACAGGCACAGATATTTATCGCCCCGAAACTGGCGAATTTGTCTTCCAACAAGGTCCATTGTTTCACAACCTTGTATTAGCCGACGAAATCAACCGTGCACCCGCTAAGGTTCAATCGGCATTATTAGAAGCAATGGCTGAACATCAGATTACCGTGGGTAGCAAAACCTACAAACTTCCAGAACTGTTTTTGGTAATGGCAACGCAAAACCCCCTTGAACAAGAAGGCACTTATCCGCTTCCAGAAGCACAGTTAGATCGCTTCTTAATGCATGTTTCTATCGACTACCCCGACGCTGAAACTGAACTTGCCATTCTTCAACTCACCCGTGGCGAAGCATTAAATACCGAAAAAGTTGAACCGCCCCAACTGTCTCAAGCAGATATTTTTGCAGCGCGAAAAGACGCATTGAGCCTTCATATGGCGCCTGAACTTGAACACTATCTAGTGCAGCTCATCATGGCAACTCGCCAACCGGCAAAATTTGACGCGCAACTAGGCGAATGGATAGCAATGGGTACCAGCCCTCGAGCTACGATTAGCTTGGATCGCTGTGCGCGCGCACATGCTTGGTTAAGTGGTAGAGATTTTGTTGGCCCAGACGATATTCAAGCGGTAGTGCACAATGTACTTCGTCACAGAATTATTCTTTCTTATCAGGCGGAAGCTGAGGGTGTTACCGTTGACGACGCGCTAAACAAAATTGTTTCAGTGGTAGCTGTTCCGTAAGCATATGCAATCTGTTAGCAATCAACTTGAGTTACTCCATTCTGACGGTGTTAGCCTACGCAGTGCTGAGCTACTGCGTTATCAGCAGCTAGCCAAATTAATCGACCTAACGCCTAAGCGGACGCCCCAAGCCCGTCTTGCGGGGAGTTATTTAACCCGTCACAAAGGCCGAGGAATGGAGTTTGACGAGGCCAGGCATTATCAACCTGGCGATGATATTCGAGCGATTGACTGGCGAGTAACCGCGCGAACGGGGAAAACTCACACTAAGGTATACCGTGAAGAACGGGAACGCCCTGTGTTTATTTTTTGCGATTTTCTCCCGTCGATGCACTTTGGCACCCAATTACTCACTAAATCAGTTCAAGCGGCCCATGTGAGTGCCTTACTGAGTTGGTCGGCTGCCGACCGAGGTGACAAAGTTGGCGCACTAATTTTTAGTCAACAGAAGCACAAAGAATGTAAACCTGTTTCGAGAAAACGCGCAGTGCTTAATTTATGCCACGCAATGATCGATGTGCATCAATCAAACGTCTCTGATGATGTATATGACGAAGCTCAGAGCAAGGCTATTTTCGCAGATAGTTGCGCGCGTGCTAGACGTCTAGCCAGACCAGGCAGCCTGGTTTACATAGTGTCAGATTTTCAACACCTTAGTACTATGGCATTACAACACCTAGGTCAGATGTCGCGGCATTGTGAAGTTAGAGCCATTGTAGTGAACGACCCGATGGAATACAGCCTGCCTAAATCCAATCAAGTTCAATATGTCAATGTGTCGGATGGCTCAGAACAACAGCCTTGGGTACTGGGTGATGCTAAAGAACAAGCCGATTACGAGCAATGGCGTGCAACTCAACACAACAATATCGAAAGTCAGCTTAAGAAATCTGGCTTACTTCGATATCACGTGTCTGCCGGGCAATCCATAGACAGTCAGCTGCAAGGTATTCAGAGGGAGAAGATGTAATGCAAGCAACCTCAACTCCTCAAAGTAACCCGTTAGATCAACTGAAAGACATTCATGTACCTTCTGGCGTAGACAGCTGGCCCCTCGACTGGGGATGGTGGCTTGCAGGTAGTTTGCTGATAGTTATCTTTGTGTGTTTAATTTGGTGGTTCATCAAAACACATAAATATAACCAAGCGAGAAGAGAAGCCATAGGCTGCTTGAATAACATATCTGGCACTGAGCCCAATTGGCCTTCGTTGGTTAATGCTACGCTCAAACGCACGGCGTTAAGTTACTTCCCCGTGGGTGACATTGCGCAACTTAGCGGTCAATCTTGGGTAGATTTTCTCGTAACTAGAGTAGATGTAGCCACTGCAACCGAAATAGAAGATGGCCTAAGGTTATTACAGTCTGAGCTCTACGTGTCTGCGCCTAATCAAGAGAGCTTCGAACAATGCCATGAAAGTACGTTACTTTGGCTGAAAAAGGCCAATGTAAAATATAAGCCTTCGAGCGTAGAAAAAAATACACACGGGGGACAATATGCTTGAGTTCGCCTGGTGGTGGGTGGTTTTTATTCTGCCACTTCCCCTACTGCTTAGACTTGTTCTACCCAGTAAAAATGTCACTAATATGGCTGCACTTAGGGTTCCTGCATTACGACCTTCGGTGTCTACGACTTCTACACTTCCCAGTAAATCGTGGGTAAAAAGCATTATACCTACGCTGATTTGGTGCCTTCTTGTATTAGCAGCATCGCGACCTCAGTGGCTTGGAGAACCGGTTAGTATTCCTAACGAAGGAAGAGAAATGATTCTAGCCGTGGACCTGTCAGGAAGTATGAAAATTGATGACATGGAGCTGAGAGGACGACAAGTTAACCGGTTAACCATGACAAAAGCGGTACTTTACGAGTTTATCCAACGACGATTGGGTGACAGGTTGGGGTTAATTTTGTTCGCAGATACCGCTTACGTTCAAGCACCGTTAACTTACGACAGAAACACAGTATCAACCTTGTTAAATGAAGCAGTTATCGGTTTAGTGGGTGAGCAAACTGCTATTGGCGACGCTATTGGCTTGGCGACCAAAAGATTTAGCGAGAAAGAAGATTCAAACAATGTACTGATTTTGCTTACCGACGGTCAAAACACTGCGGGAAACATCACGCCAGAACAAGCCAAAGAACTTGCAATGAATAAAGGGATCACAGTTTACACTATTGGTGTGGGTGCTGATCAAATGATGGTGCGAAGCTTTTTTGGCAGCCGACAAATCAACCCATCTCAAGAACTCGATGAAGACATGCTCAGAGACATTGCAGAGTCAACGGGTGGCCGATATTTTCGCGCACGAGACGTCAGTGAGTTAGAACAGATTTACAGCACCCTAGATGCACTTGAGCCCATTGAGGGCGAAACACAGAAAATGCGACCGCTGTCTTCCTTATTCTACTACCCATTAGCAGTCGCCCTTATTTTGTCTTTGGTAATGGTGTTTTACAAACTACTGGTGACTATGTTTAAACAGCATACACAATCGCATTCAGCAAGCTTTCAACAAAGGTCAAAGCCCTGATGGATGTAATACTAAACAACTTTCACTTTTTGCGACCCCAATGGTTTTGGATACTCATCCCCATTGCGCTGGCTTATGTTTGGCTGAAAATCAGTGGGCGAACATTTTCGGGCTGGCAATCTGTTATTCCACCGCATTTATACCAACACATGGTCAAGGGAAAACTGGAAAAAAACGCTACCCCTCCTTTCGGCCTATTAGCATTTACATGGTGTGTAACAACTTTGGCACTAGCCGGACCTACGTGGGAAAAATTACCTCAACCCGTATACCAAGTTAAACAGGGGCACGTAGTTGTCATTGATATGTCATTGTCGATGCGCGCCACTGACATTACGCCAGATCGCCTTACTCGCGCAAAATACAAGGCCATCGACTTGGTAAATGCAATTGGCGAAGGTGAGATGGGCTTAGTAGCTTATGCGGGTGACTCATTTGTCATTAGCCCTCTTACCCAAGACGCCAGTAACATTACTGCACTATTACCGAGTCTTTCTCCTGAAATTATGCCCGTACCTGGTAGTGATCCTTTACTTGGGATTGAAAGTGCTGCAACTTTACTCTCCAATGCAGGCTATCAGACAGGAAACATTTACTGGATCACTGACGGTATAGAAGTCGACCAACAAGTCGAACTTCAAGAATACGTATCTGGTTTACCTTTTACGGTGAATCTTTTGGCTATTGGTACCTCAGAAGGTGCGCCTATTCGGCAAGTTAATGGCGAGCTGTTGAAAAGTGCTAAAGGTGCAATTGTGGTGCTAACGATGGATGCGTCCCGTCTTCGTGGAGTCGCAAGTGCAAGTGGTGGCCAGTTCGCAACGCTTACCCCAAATGACGGCGACATTAATTCGCTAATCAACGCCTCACTTCTTGAGCGCGACAGCGATAAAGATGAGTCTGAGGACAACAATCAAGGTGACGCATGGGAAGAAGTGGGACCGTATCTTCTTTTACTCGTTTTGCCTTTGGCGGCTTATGGTTTTCGCAAGGGCCTAATATTCAGCCTAATGTTTTTCACCAATGCGCTGCTATTTGTTGGCACTGTTGGCGTAGTTCCCAGTGCTCAAGCACAGCAAACTGCATCAGACGAACGAGCTTACTCTGACTCAGGTTCAGCCATTCCAACGTGGCAACAACCATTTTTAAACCAAGATCAAGAAGGGCTTCACCATTTTGATGCCAAGAATTATTCTGCCGCAGCGAGTACGTTTGAAGATGCAGCATGGCAAGGTGCAGCGCATTACAAAGCTGGGAACTATGAAGCGGCATTGGCCGCCTATTCACAACTTGATACCCTTGATGGGATATACAATCAAGGAAATGCTCTTGCGCAACTGGGTCAATTTGACGAAGCGATAGAGCGCTATCAACAAGTACTCGATGTCGATCAAAATCACCAAGACGCAGCGGCGAACAAAGCCTTGTTAGAACAGCTTCAATCTGAACAAGAAAACCAAAATCAAGACGATAATGGCGATCAACAAAATCAAGATTCCGACAGCGAACAAGGTGAACAACCCAATAGTGATCAGCAACAAGATCAATCTTCAGAAAGTAGCGACTCGCAAAGTGATGAAAGCCAAAGTCAGTCAGAGGATACAGACGCTCAAAGCGAAAGTGAGCAAGGTGCCAAGGATGAACAAACCGAGCAGTCACCATCGAGCGAAACCGAAGACAATGCTCAACAACAAGATGCCGAGCAACAACAAAGCCAAGCCGAGAATGAGCGGAGTGAAGGGGAAAATCCCGAAGAGCAGCCCACATCAGCTCAAGCATCTCAAGAAGAACTGACAGACGAACAAAGAGAGCAACAACAGCGTATGGAAAACCTTATGCGCCGCGTTCCTGATGATCCCGCTTTTTTATTGAAACGAAAAATGCTACTTGAGGCGCAAAAACGACAGCGCCAACGCATGCCAGCTAACCGGAGTGAGTGGTAAATGTTACGAAGCCTTACGCCCTTATTATTTGTTTTCAGTGTACTGCTGTCTCAATTAGCCCTCGCAGATATTGAATCCGTAGAAGCTAGCATCAGTGCAAATCCCATCATGGTCGACGAAGCGATAAGACTCACCATTGTAGCCCGTGGCGATGCCAACAACGATGCTTTTGATAGCTCACCTTTAATGCAAGACTTTGTAGTTGGACGTACGTCTGTGAGTAGCCAAACGTCAATAGTTAACTTCTCAACCAGCCAAACTACCACGTGGACGACAACGCTGTTCCCGCGTAAAGAAGGGACTTTTGTGATACCTGCGTTCACCATTGAAGGAAAGCAAACTCAACCCATTCGCGTTGAAGTTATTCCAGCGAGCAACAATCAAGGTGAAGCGAGAAAGTATTACGTCACCACAGAAGTCAACCACACCGAAGCCTATTTAAACCAACAGCTACTGTATACGGTCAAACTTTTCTTAGCGAGTAATATAGAACGGGGCAGCTTACAAGCACCTGAAATGCCCAATGCAGAAATCACCCAAATTGGAGAAGATAAACAATATACCGATATCGTTAATGGTCAGCGCTATCAAATAATTGAAAGAAATTTTGCCGTCATTCCCCTTTCGTCTGGTGAATTCACCATTAGAGGCCCAGTGTTTAATGGTGAAGTCATGGCAGCCAACACCAACAAACGCTTTGGACTATTTAATCAAACCGAAGAGATAAGCCGTGTAGGTCCTGATATTACCGTAACCATCAACCCTATTCCTCAAGGAATTGATTACGACTGGTTACCTTCTGAGCTTGTTCGTATTGACGAGCAATGGCCACAAGGCGAGAACTTCATCGTAGGCGAGCCCATTACTCGCGCAATAACACTTACTGCGGTGGGTATTACTGAAGCGGTGCTGCCCGAGATCCCCAGTTTCTATCCACCTCACTTTAAGCTGTACCCTGACCAATCAAATACCGCTAGTGTTGAAAGAGACAATACACTGATCGCTCAGCGTCAATCGAGTTTGGCGATTATACCAACCCAGGCAGGAAGCTTTGTTTTACCAGAAATCACAGTACCGTGGTTTAATACTGCAACTGGCGCCACCGAATACGCCACACTTCCTCCACGCAGCGTAGTAGTAAGCCCTTCTTCGAGTCTACCTACAAGCAACCCAATAGCCGCTGAGCCAATAATGCAGGATACCGAAGAAAGCGCAGAACAAACAACGCCATCGAATACAATGCCGCAGAGTGAGCCTGCTCCGTCTTATTGGATTTACATTGCCATTGCCAGTTTCTTACTTTGGATAGCCACGCTAGTAGTATTACTGGCCGTAATGAAGCGTACAAAGACCGCTGCGTTAAGTAGCGCATCTCAAGCGCCTTTGAATACACCCCATAACAATCTAGATGAAGCTGAAGCTTTCAAACAGCTCGTTAAATGCGTGCAGAAAAATGATGTCGCAAACGCCGCACTAGCGGTAACCGCTTGGTTACGCCATTTTTCAACTCGGCCTGCTCACCACATCCGCCTCTCGGATTTTGACGAGACAAAATACTTACAACCGGCTTTTGACCAGTTCATGGGCAGTAAGTATGGCGACAGTAAATCATCGTCTGCATCAGACCTACTAGTTCAACTAAAACAGGCGCGAAAATCGTGGCATCAAAAATTAAAGGCCCAAAAAGGCCATACGCTCTCCGAGTTGTATCCTAGCTAACAAAACATAGGTTAAGCTTTACGCCAACAAACACATCATTAAATTTCTGTTTTTGCCGTGATCTCTTAAGGTGGGTGGCGGCAAAACTAGAGTTTCATACATTTTTTTTGGATTTTTTATGTTTGCGCGAAATAGATTTGGCAATAACCGGGTCTTATCTCACATGAAAGCAAAACAAAAAAGATATGAAGCGTTAGTACACGCGTTTCATGCAGACATATACCGCTACGCCTATTGGCTAGTAAAAGATAAAGCCATAGCGGAAGATATTGTGCAAGAAACCTTCTTACGCGCATGGCGCTCACTCGACGCTTTAAAAGACGAAAATGCGGCCAAACCTTGGCTAATAACCATTTTACGCCGGGAAAATGCACGTCGCTTCGAACGCAAACAACTTGAAACAGTTGATATTGACGATGTGTCTCTTCACGACGACACCCAAGTTGCCGAGGGAGACGTACAGGACAGAGATCTACATCGATTACTCGGTCAACTCAGCGTGGAATACAGAGAACCCTTAGTCCTGCAACTTATCATGGGATTTAGTGGAGAAGAGATTGCACAACATCTCAATTTAAATAAGAACACAGTAATGACAAGGCTTTTTCGCGCAAGAAACCAATTAAAAGAGGCGCTATCGCAACAAAATGAAAGTAGAGGTCGCCAAAATGGATGAGTTAGAATTTAGACGCCGTATCTATGCAGATCCAAACACGACTGACAGTGACGTCATTGAAGCGGCGAAAACCAATGAAAAATTTATGGCTTTCTGGAACGAGCAAAAAGCCTTCGATAACCAGTTGAAGCAGTCGCTCAATATTCCTGTGCCAGAAGACTTAGCTCACAAGTTAATTTGGCAGCAATCAGCGAATGATTTGGCGCGCCACAAAAGCAAAACTCCGTGGTATATCGGGTTGGCGGCTTCTGTAGCCTTCGTGATGGGGGTAGGTGTAATGAGCTGGGTTAATCAACCTGTAAGCTTAGACGTCCACGCGTTAGCGCACATGCAGTATGCGCAAACTGAGCAAGCCCATTCACCTCTACCGGTAGACCTTGCACAAGTTAACGCCAAGCTAGCTAGCTTTGGCGCTGAATTTAGTGATTTAATTGGCGACGTGCAAGTGGCTAATTATTGTCACTTGAACACAGTGCGAAGTCTTCACCTAATTATGAACACGCCCGAGGGAAAAATGTCAGTGTTCATAGTTCCACAGCGCAGTGACGTAGACATACCCGATGCCTTTAGCGACACCTTGTACCAAGGCGAAAGCATGAGAATGCAGCGAGCTAACGTATTAGTAGTGGGTGACATAGGCGCAGATTTATCAGAAGTAAAACAACGTATTTCTGCACGAATGCAGTTCTCGGCGTAAGCCACACTCTCCTCCGTTTGCGGCCAAAATGGCCGCTTTTTTTTGGCTGTAATTAGAGAGTCGCGAACAATCCTGTTAGCATATAGAAAAAATAACAAGGATACACAATGGCGACAGGCACCCTTATCTCACTCGCGCTTTATTTCATAGCTATGCTTGGTATAGGTATATTTGCCTATCGGCAGACAAACACAAATGTCGAAGGCTTCATGTTAGGTGGCAGGCAACTAAGCCCCTCTGTAACAGCACTATCCGCTGGAGCATCTGACATGAGTGGTTGGATGCTAATGGGCCTACCCGGTGCAATGTATGTTTCAGGTATATCGTCCGCATGGATTGCCGTTGGCCTAACCTTAGGCGCATTAGCTAACTATTTTCTGGTTGCGCCGCGTCTCAGGGTTTATACCGAGGTCGCCAAAAACTCAATTACCTTACCGGACTTTTTCGAAAACCGCTTTAACGATAGCAGTCGTTCACTAAGAGTCATTGCATCTGTCGTTATCGTTATTTTCTTTACTCTTTATACATCATCAGGCGTGGTGGCTGGAGGCAAGTTATTTGAAACCTCATTCGCACTCAACTATGAACTGGGGTTATATATTACCGCCGGTGTTGTCGTAAGCTACACATTAATAGGCGGTTTCATGGCCGTAAGCATGACTGACTTTGTGCAAGGCTGCATCATGTTTGTGTCATTGATACTTGTACCTGCCGTGGTGATTAGTGAACTGGGCGGTTTAGATAACGCATTGACTGCCATCAACCAGATCAACCCCAACCTAACCCACCCACTTATTAATGCTAAAACCGGTGCATCACTTAGTTTTATCGGCATTATTTCTCTTATGTCATGGGGGTTAGGTTACTTTGGTCAACCCCATATTATTGTGCGCTTTATGGCGATAAGAAAAGTTCAAGACATTCCAACTGCTCGCAATATCGGTATGGGGTGGATGGTTATTTCTCTTATAGGCGCACTCACCACAGGTTTATTTGGTCTTGCATATGTTACCGCACAAGGTGAAACCATTGACCCAGAAACCATTTACCTACACCTGTCTCAAGTACTATTTCACCCTTTCATTGGAGGCTTCTTACTCGCAGCCATTCTCGCCGCTATCATGAGTACTATTTCCTCGCAGCTTTTAGTGACTTCTAGCTCTTTGACGAGTGATTTTTATCAAGCTTTTGTTCATAGAGATGCGTCAGATAAAGAATTGGTGATTGCAGGACGCGTCAGTGTTGTAGTGGTATCTCTACTAGCGGTTTACCTTGCCCACGACCGCGATAGCTCAATTTTATCCCTAGTGAGTAACGCTTGGGCCGGATTTGGTGCGGCGTTTGGGCCACTGGTGCTATTCAGTCTTTTCAAGCGCACAATGACCCGTATCGCGGCCCTTAGCAGCATTATTGTTGGCTCAACTACCGTTCTACTATGGATATACTTACCGATAACCATACAGGGGCAGTCACTGAGTAGTTGGATGTACGAAATTGTTCCCGGCTTTATATTGTCGAGCTTGACCATAGTATTAGTAAGTAAGTTTTCGTCCACAGACAACGAAACACTAACACTTCACGATACCTTTACTTCAGTGTTCAACGCTAGATAGGCCTTTTTCAGGAGCCCTTTTTTTTAATTGGGCTCCTTCTGCCACGCATACCCAATTATTTCAACAAATGCGCTTTTTGCGTTATACCTTGCTTGATATCTGAGCAAAACTACGTATGCTTAATTAATCAGCGAAGTTTGCGGTTATTTACCGGCGAATAGGGAACGCAGTGTGAAAAGTGGTAGTGAAATCCGTATCTTAATTGTCGATGATGTCTCAGAAAACATCCAAGTGGCAATGAATATCCTCAAAGAAGAATGCTACAGTTTTTCGTTTGCAACAGACGGGCAAGAAGCCTTAACCCTCATAAACTCCGAACCTTTTGATCTTATTTTACTCGATATAATGATGCCCAAAGTCAATGGGTTTGACGTGTGTCGAGCACTAAAATCTTCTTCCAATACTAAAGATATCCCAGTGATATTCTTAACCGCCAAAGCCGATGCCGATGCCATAGCTGAAGGCTTTGATGTTGGCGGAGTGGATTACATAGTTAAACCTTTCCACGCCAACGAACTTCTTGCTCGGGTGCGAACACATGTAGAGTTGGCATTATCGCGACAAGAGCTCAAACAGCGGGCGGAAACTATTGAAAAGAAAGCGCGCCTTCAAGCTATTCGCCTTGCTAACGAAATAGAAGAAGCGCAAATAGAAATGCTATACGTACTTCTAGAAATAATGGAGTCTACGTCGGATGAGACAGGCCAACATATTCGACGGGTGGCAGAAACCAGTAGACTGTTGGCTAGTTATGTTCCTTCGTTATCAGAAGAAGACATCAATACCATATTTTTAGCCTCTCCTATGCACGATATTGGGAAAATCACTATACCCAAAGACATTCTTCACAAGGCCGCTAAGCTGTCTCCAGCAGAAATGAGTGAGATGAGGCAACATGCTCTCAGAGGGTTTGAGATGTTAAATCGCTCTAAACGCCGTTTGACCACAGCCGCGGCTATTATTGCCCGTGAACACCACGAAAAGTGGGATGGAAGTGGTTACCCTAGAGGGTTGAAAGGTGAAGAGATTCACATCTTTGGTCGTATCGTTGCACTGGCTGATGTATTTGACGCACTTACACACAAACGCCAATACAAAAAAGCATGGCCCGTAGAGAAAGCCGTTGACTATATAAAAGCGCACAGCGGTACTCACTTTGACCCCACTCTTGTGGGAATTTTTGTGGCTCATTTACCGGAATTTTTAAAAATAGTACGTCTTTAACATGAACATCAGGCTTTTTTTAACCCTGCTGATCTCTTGTTTGTTGTCGTGTTCCCTCAATGCAACGCCTCTTATTGAGTTAACCAAGGAGGAACAAGAATGGTTGGCGTCTAATCCAAAGATTCTGGTAGGAGGGAGCCTTGACTGGACCCCCTTCAACTTTGTCGATGAGCAAGGGCAGTACAGTGGCATTGCCAATGACTACCTCAACCTCGTATCAAAATATACGGGTCTAAAATACCAAATTATTACAGATACCTGGGAAAACAACTTACAACGCATTCAACAAGGTAAACTTGATGTTTTACCTGCTGTTTACGTTACCGAAGAACGGAAAACTTACCTAAACTTGTCTTCCCCCTACTTCGAAGCACTCGACTACTTTTTTATACATCAAGAGGTTAGTGCCAATAACTTCGAGGACTTAAATGGTAAACGGCTAGCAATGCCAAAAGGGTATGCTCATAGAGAAATCATCGAAACACACTTTCCAGATATCGTTTTAGTAGACGCAGACTCCTTTGGTGACGCCATAGACATGGTGTTAGAAAGGAAAGCCGATGTTCTATTTGATACCTATGGTGCCCTTATTTATACTCTCGAAATTGAGGGTATTAGTACCATCAAGCCATTTAAGTCAACACGCCACCTTGGCAAAAACCCCATCCATTTCGCCTCTTCAAAAGCACAACCACTATTAGCAAGTATTATCCAAAAAGGCCTTGACGCTATCAGCGAAGCCGAGAGACGAGTTATTTACAACAAGTGGTTTCAAACCTCTGACACGTCAGCTCCAAAAAACATGAATGAGCAAGGTAGCTCGCTTTCGCTAACTGATGAAGAAAAAGTGTGGCTTGAGCAACATCCGGTGATTAACGTGGCTGGTGACTATGCATGGGCTCCCTTTGAGTTTAGAAACGAGCAAGGCCTCCACGATGGACTTGGGCATGATCTTCTTGAAAGAATATCCCTTTTAACTGGCGCAAAATTTCACTTTACGACTGACGTGTGGGAGAAGTCGCTGCAAGAGGTTAAAGACAAGGAAAAAGATTTACTGGTTGCCGCTTTTAAAACAGAAGACAGGGAAGAATATTTGCTCTTCACTAACCCTTACGTTAGCGCACTCAATTACTTTTTCATCCGGTCTGATATCAACGCTGAAACCATTGAAGACTTATCTGGCAAAACACTAGCGATAATTATTAACAGTGCCCGAGAAGAAGAAATAGGTTCTCTTATCCCTGACATTAACACCTTATATGTAGAGTCTCCTGAACAAGCCATTGCCTATGTTTCTGAAGGTAAAGCGGATTTCCTTTACGACTCTCACGCGGTGATAAGTTATCTACTGACGCAAAACAATGTCACTAACCTTCGAGCATTCAAAACTATTCCAAACTCACCGGTAAACAATCTTCATATTGCGGTGAGAGACGATTATGAGCCTTTAATCGGCATTCTCAACAAGGCACTGGTGCACCTAGAAAATACTGACATGCAAAGCATCATGGACAAATGGCTTATAAATAAGCGCAGTGGACAAAGTACGCAAAATATTGTCCTGTCCGAATCAGAGAAAGAATGGCTTAGCCGCAACGCCTCATTCACCATTGTGGGCGATCCATTATGGATGCCTTTTGAAGGATTTGATGAAAACAACAACCATGTGGGTATTATTCAGGATTACCTCGACATATTCTCTGAGGCGTTAAACATTGAATTTACCTATATACAAACTGAGAGTTGGCAAGAGAGCGAACGACAAGTCACAGAGAGAGAGGTGGACATGGTCGCCGCCTTCCCCAACCACAAACCCTTTAGTAAGTTAGTATTCACTGACAGTTATATCGATACTCCTATTGTGTTTGTTACTCAGAATGAAAACAAATATATTGAGAATATTAGTCAAGTAATGAGTAAGCACATTACGCTTTTGAGTGATTACCCGAGTACCAAAGACATAACACTCCAATACCCCAATAAGCACTTTTATTTCGTTGATACACCAGAGCAAGGCTTAGATGACTTAGCTTCTGGAAAAACCGATGTATTCATTGGCTCTTTGGCACAGGTTAACTATCACATCGCGGAAAATGGTTACTCTGGCCTAAGGGTTGTAGGAAAGACTGAATACAACCTTGCGATTAGCTTTGCTGTACAACGCGAACACGCTCCTTTAATACCCCTATTAAATCGCGTTCTCGACAACATACCCACAGCGACAAAACAAGACATTGTCGATCATTGGGGCAACTCAGAATTGATCGTCAAAACCGACTACAAACTTATTTTTCTCATTACCTTTGTTGCGATATTAATCATATCTTTTGTGTTTATTTGGAACCGTAGGTTACAACTTGAGATAGCGCTTAGAACCCAAACTGAACAGTCTCTCATTCAAAGTGAGAAAAACCTTTCCGTAGTGATAAACAACATTCCAGTGATTGTTTACGTAGTTGACTTGAAAACCAACAAACTGCTCATGGCTAATCACAATGCCATTAAAACACTTAAGCTAAATGAAGGTGAATTAACGTCATTGGACGCCTCTTTAATTTACGCTGGTACGCAAATAGACATTAATGAACAACAACTGGAAATATCCACCCTCACTGGCGAAAAAATTGACGGCCTTTTATCGATTATTCCCATAAGATTTCATGGCGAAACTGCGCTCCTTCACATTGTCGTTAATCTTACCGAACGAATAGCCATGGAGCGGGCACTAGAAGAAGCAAAAAATAATGCTGTGAGTGCGAATAAAGCCAAGTCTGAATTTCTTGCCAACATGAGCCACGAAATCCGTACACCAATGAATGCCATAATTGGTTTTACCGAGTTACTTCATGAGCAAGTAAAAGACAAAAAGCTTCGTTCATTTGTCACAACTATCAAATCAGCTGGAAACTCCTTGCTAATGCTGATTAACGATATTCTCGACCTATCGAAAATTGAGGCGGGCAAGCTTTCTATCAACAAAGAAGTATGCAATCCGCACAACATTTTTGAAGACATCAGTAACATCTTCACCATGAACGTTCGCAGTAAAGGGTTAGACTTTTTGCTTCAAGTTGACGAAAAAATTCCTCATGCCCTTATACTCGATTCAACACGGATACGACAAATATTATTCAACCTTGTTGGGAATGCTGTGAAGTTTACCGACGAGGGTATTATCACGTTGAAGGCCACTGCACTCAACGAGGATGATATTCACAGTAAGGTTGATTTGCGTATCGACGTGAAAGACACAGGTATAGGTATTGCCCCAGATAAGGTGACTCAGATATTCGACAGTTTTCAACAACAAGAAGGGCAAAGTGTACGCAAATACGGAGGTACCGGTCTTGGGCTAACCATTAGTAAACGCCTTACCGAGCTAATGGATGGTACTATATCGGTGTCGAGCGAGCTTGGAAAAGGCTCGTGTTTTTCTGTGTATTTACACGAGGTCGATATCGCCTCAATTGAGGAACCTCGCCCAAGTCAAGCCACCGAACCTACGGCCACAAAATCCACCATTTTCACTGGGGGAGCGGTGTTAATTGTGGACGACATTCAAGATAATCGAGACTTGTTAGTAGAAATATTTAAAGGATTGAATTTCGAATGTAAAGAAGCTAGCAATGGGTTAGAAGCCATCGAGCAAACGCAAAACTACCACTTCGATATCATTATTATGGATATTCGCATGCCCCAAATGGATGGGTATCAAGCGGCCAATATTATAAAGTCTAGCCACCCAACCATTCCCATTGTAGCGCTAACCGCTTCTGTGATGCGAGATGACTATGAACGTCAACGGAGGGAAAACTTTTCTGGGTATCTTAGAAAACCCATTTTACGGCAAGAACTCATCGAAGAACTAAAGAAACACCTTCCCTATCACGAGGAAGAGGTGCACGAGGAAGACAGCGAGATATTTTCGGACGTAACCGAGCCTTTTAGAAACATCCTTATTGATGAATACCTACCACAATGCCAAGTACTTCAACAAAGCAACAACCTTAGTGCAATAGCTGACTTCGCCAACAATTTGTACCTCACAGCAAATGAACACGGTATAGAGAGCGTGAAATCCTTTGCACAAGAGCTTGTCAGTGCGACAGAAATTTTTGACATTGTAACCATTAAGAAAGCCCTTACAGATTTTTCAGTCTGTTGCAAACAATAGACTTTGCTGGCTTAGCAGGACAATACTTTCCGCGCTTATGCCTCAAAAGCATTATAATCTCATCCATTGGAATAAGAGAAGTATTTTAAATAGCAAAATCGCATACTACATTTGCCAATAAGTGTGCTATCGTTCTATGCACAAAAATAATTCGCATATAACTTTTTTTTATATAACATACAATCGGACTCGAAAATGACTGCAAGTATCCCGTCTATTACGCATTTGAAACAACTCGAAGCCGAGAGTATCCAGATCTTCCGAGAAGTGGCCGCGGAATTTGAAAACCCGGTAATGCTTTACTCTGTTGGAAAGGACTCTTCGGTACTACTTCACCTTGCGCGCAAAGCATTTGCTCCAGGCAAAATTCCTTTTCCATTACTTCACGTAGACACCACGTGGAAGTTTGGTGAAATGATTAAGTTCCGTGACGAGCAAGCGAAAAAGCACGGTTTTGACTTGCTAGTGCATATTAACCAAGAAGGTGTTGAGGCCGGTGTTGGACCTTTCTCTCATGGTAGTGCTAAACACACAGACATCATGAAAACAGCTGCGCTTAAACAAGCGTTGAACAAGTATAAGTTTGATGCCGCCTTTGGTGGTGCTCGTCGCGACGAAGAAAAGTCTCGTGCGAAAGAACGTGTTTACTCGTTCCGTGATGACAACCACCGTTGGGATCCAAAAAACCAGCGTCCTGAACTTTGGAATATCTACAACTCACAAATCAACAAAGGTGAGAGTATTCGCGTATTTCCAATGTCAAACTGGACTGAGCTTGATATCTGGCAATATATCTACCTAGAAAACATCGACATTCCATCACTGTATCTTTCTAAGCCTCGTCCAGTGGTTGAGCGTGACGGCGTTCTTATTATGGTTGATGACGACCGTATGCCACTAGAAGAAGGCGAAGTGCCAGAAATGCGTTCAGTGCGTTTCCGTACCCTTGGTTGTTACCCGCTTACCGGAGCGGTTGAATCAACAGCTGCCACACTTCCAGAAGTTATTCAAGAAATGCTTCTTACCAAAACATCAGAACGCCAAGGCCGTGTAATCGACCACGACAGCGCTGGTTCGATGGAGAAGAAGAAGATGGAAGGATACTTCTAATGGCCACAGATAATGTTGTTTGGCATAAGCATGAGGTAAACAAAAACACTCGTGCCGAGCAACTCAACCAGTCGCCACGGGTATTGTGGCTCACTGGCTTGAGCGGTTCAGGAAAATCAACTTTAGCGAACTTACTCGAAAAAAAGCTACACGAACAGGGCAAACACACTTATCTATTAGATGGTGACAATGTTCGCCACGGTTTGTGTGGAGACTTAGGGTTTAGCGATACGGATAGAGTTGAAAATATTCGCCGTATCAGTGAAGTAGCAAAGCTTTTCGTTGATTCTGGTTGTATTGCGATTACTGCGTTTATTTCACCTTTTAAAGCCGACCGTGCTTATTGCCGTCAATTGCTTGAAGAAGGCGAGTTTATCGAAGTGTTCGTCGATACCCCACTAGAAGTCTGCGAGCAGCGTGACCCCAAAGGACTCTATAAGAAAGCACGCAGTGGTGAAATTAAAGACTTCACAGGCATTGATTCTGCCTATGAAGCACCAGAGCAACCAGAGGTTCATCTGACATATCAGGAAGAACCTGCTGAGCAAACTGCGGAACGCTTGTTCGAGTTGTTAAAAGAAAAAGGACTTGTGTAATGTCGTTGTCAAATACACTAGCTGAATCAATTCTTCGCATAGCTAAAGAAGCTGGCGATAAAATTATGGTGATTTACGAAAAAGATTTCGCCATTTATGAGAAACAAGATACTAGCCCTTTAACAGAGGCTGATCTAGCAGCCCATCACGTTATTGTTGATGGTCTGAAGGCTATATCTGATCTTCCTATCCTGTCAGAAGAATCTGCTGATATTCCATGGGAAGAGCGTCAAACGTGGACTTCATACTGGTTAGTTGATCCACTTGATGGCACTAAAGAATTCATCAAGAAAAATGGTGAGTTTACGGTAAATATTGCGCTTATCGACAATGGTAAGCCTGTGATGGGGGTTGTTTATGCCCCAGCACTGAAAAAGTCCTATGTAGGCATTGAAAATGAAGGTGCATGGACGGAAGTTGACGGTGAATTCACGCCAATTACTGCCCGTAAAAACGACGGTAGCGAAGTGTGGAAAGTGGTAGGAAGCCGTTCTCACCAAAGCCCAGAAATCAAGAACTTACTAGAACAACTTGGTGGCGAGTCTGAACTTGTAGCCATGGGCAGTTCTCTTAAGCTTTGTTTGGTAGCTGAAGGTGAAGCGCATCTTTATCCTCGTCTTGGTCCAACGTCGGAATGGGACACAGGCGCAGCCCACGCTGTAGCCTTAGCCGCCGGTGCAAACGTAACTGTACTCGACGCAGCCAACCCTTTAAATGATAACGCTGAAGCTCTTACTTATAACCAAAAAGAGTCAGTGTTAAACCCCTTTTTCCTTGTGAGCGCATAACATGAACAACGAAAACGAATTATTGAAACAGGACATTCTGTCTTACCTAGAGCAACACGAACAAAAAGATATGTTGCGCTTTCTAACTTGTGGTTCTGTAGATGACGGTAAGAGTACTCTTATTGGTCGTTTGCTTCATGACTCAAAGATGATTTATGAAGACCAACTTGCTGCAATTACTAAAGACAGTAAAAAAGTAGGTACTACTGGCGAGAAAGTTGACCTTGCATTATTGGTTGACGGTCTTCAGTCAGAGCGTGAACAAGGTATCACTATTGACGTAGCTTACCGTTATTTCTCAACAGAAAAGCGTAAGTTCATCATTGCGGATACGCCAGGGCACGAGCAATATACGCGTAACATGGTAACGGGTGCGTCTACTTGTGACCTAGCCATTATCCTTGTTGATGCCCGTGGCGGTGTTAAAGTACAAACAAAACGTCACTCGTTCCTAGTATCATTACTGGGTATTAAGCACGTTATCGTTGCTATCAACAAGATGGACTTAATGGACTACTCTGAAGAGGTTTATAACCAAATCAAAGAAGATTATATTAAGTTCTCTGAACAGTTAGATATTCCAGACATCCATTTCGTACCACTTTCTGCCCTTGAAGGCGACAACGTTGTGGGTAAAAGTGAAAAAACACCTTGGTATGACGGTGAACCACTAATGAAAATGTTGGAAAACATTGAAATTGGTGACGACGACAACCTAGATGATTTCCGTTTCCCTGTTCAGTACGTTAACCGTCCTAACTTAGATTTCCGTGGTTTCGCGGGTACCGTAGTGTCTGGTCAAATTGCTCCTGGTGATGAAATTACTGCACTTCCTTCAGGTAAAAAATCCAAGGTTAAGCAAGTGGTAACTTTTGAGGGCGACCAAGAGCGTGCACACGTTCCTCAAGCCGTTACTCTTACGCTTGAAGACGAAATTGACATTTCTCGTGGCGACATGATTGTTAAGTCTGATAACTTGCCGCTTACAGCGACTCAGTTTAAGACTCACTTAGTATGGATGTCAGAAGAACCTCTGATGCCGAACAAGCAGTACTTATTTAAGTTTGCGACTAAGTCAACGCCGGGTGTTGTTGCCAGCATTGATAACCAAATCGATGTGAATACATTGGAAGAAACCGATGCAATGCATTTGAACCTTAACGAGATTGGCGTTGTTGACGTGAAGTTTACACAACCTGTAAGCTGTGACCCATACAAACGCAATCGTCCTACAGGCTCTTTCATTGTAATCGACCGCTTAACTAACGGTACTGTAGGTGCAGGTATGATCATTGACGCATTAGCGCAAGATAGCCAGCACGCAGCGCCTGAGTTCTCAGCGTTCGAACTAGAGTTCAACGAACTTGTTCGTAAACACTTCCCACATTGGAATGCTGTAGATATCAGTAAACTGTAGTAAAAACTGGACAATAAATGGATATTAACCAGTTCATGGTGCTGGGGGTTTTCTTCAGCACCATTTTTGCGCTGATTTTTACCAATCAGCGCCCTGCTCGTATTTTTGGAGCAACTGTTTTGGTGTTAATTGTTATTCAGCAATTAACACTCGACGATATTCTTCACAACCTAACGAACAAGGGCTTAATTACCCTCACCTTATTGCTTCTTGTCAGCAGTGCTATTGATAAAACCGCGCTGATAAAACGATTGGGAAGAAAGCTCATAACTGCCAGTTTTACTGCCAGCTTTTGGCGTCTATTTTCACTGTCGTTTGTGTCTTCAGCTTTGTTAAACAATACTGCTATTGTGGCTAGCCTTATTGGCCCAGTTAAACAAAACCAGTACCACCCCGCGTCGCAACTACTTATACCGCTGTCATACTCAGCGATTTTAGGCGGCACAGTAACGCTAATTGGCACGTCAACTAACCTTATTGTAGACAGCTTCTTGCAAGAGCATGGTCATCCTGGTTTTAGCTTTTTTGACTTTACCCTTTACGGTTTAGTTGCAGGCATCTCCTGTGGTTTTTTAATGTATTTGCTGTCTGGATTACTTCCAAACATCGCAAGTAAAAACGCTAACTATAGGGAATACACAGTTGAAGCCGAGGTAAATACTGGGTCCGAACTTATTGGGAAAACGGTAGAAGATAACCACCTTCGCAACTTACCTGAGCTTTTCTTGGTTGAGGTGATAAGGGAAGGTCACCTTATTTCTCCCGTTTCTCCTGACTTAGTGATAAATCAGGGCGATAAGCTTATTTTCTCGGGTAATGTTCAAAAACTTGAAAACTTAAGCCACATTAAAGGTTTGTCTACCTTTGCGGAAACCGACGGCATATTACGGGACAATCTTACTGAGGTACTCGTCGCAAACCGCGCGCAAATCATCGGTCAAACAATCAAAAGTCTTGGCTTTAGAGCACTATTCGATGCTGCTGTTGTTGCGATTCGTCGAGATGGCGAACAATTGTCCGGCAAACTTGGAGAAATAAAGCTGCAAGCGGGTGATTTTTTGCTACTCGCAGTAGGACCCGACTTTCACTCAAGACAGAATTTGTCAAAGAACTTTTTCATTCTCTCTGAACAAAAAATCAACCGCCCGCTGACAAACAAGCAAGAGTGGATAACCCTTGGAGGGTTTCTTTCTATTGTGGGCCTTGCTGCCTCAAATATGCTGTCACTGGCGTTGGGGCTGTTGTTTCTTGCAGCAGTTTTAATTGCCTTTAAAGTAACTTCACACGGTGAATTAAAGCGCAACCTACCTTTAGACCTTATCGTGGTCATCGTCGGCGCTTTGAGTTTAGCCACGGCTCTTGAAGGCTCAGGTGTGATAGCCTTTACCACCCAATCATTAATGCCCTACTTAGCCGATACCAATTGGTTTTTTGCATTAATTGTTGTGTATGTAACTACTCTACTGCTTACCGAATTTGTTACTAACAACGCGGCAGCAGCACTGATGTTTCCATTTGCATACGGTCTGGTTGAAATTATTGGTGCTCCTCTGATGCCATTCGCTTTAGCGGTAGCGTTTGCGGCCAGTGCGAGTTTTATTTCACCGTTTGGTTATCAAACTAATCTGCTAGCTTTTAATGCTGCTAACTACAAGTTCACGCATTTTATGAGAATAGGAATTCCAATCTCGATAGCCTACAGCAGTATAGTTTTAGCACTTCTTAACTATACCTACCTGTAAAATCACTAACAGGGCGGATCGTATAGAATCCGCCCTCTTCAATACCTTAAATTTGCGTTTAAAACACACTTTATTACTAATTTCTATTCACTCATTATGTAGAATTACTGTACTTCAATGTGACGAATCAGTAACCTTTTAAATTCAATAATTAAAAGCTGAAATGGAGCACCGGATGCACTCGGTAACAAACCCCTTACAAGCATGTAATGACATATTTTTTAAACCTAATGGCGTATTTAAAGCGGTTGGAGAAAACAACAACTGGTCTTGGCTACCTTTCATTTTACTGGTTGTGGCCTTGATCCTGCCTCAATACCTTTATGTGAACGCAGTAGACATTGATTGGCTTGCCAATAGCATTGTATCAGCGCAAGAAGCAATGAGTCCGGCAGAAGAAGACGCCATGCGCTCGTTCATTACTCGCAAGTCTCTTATTATTCAAGCGACGGTAGGCACCTTTATTGGATTAGTGATATTTAATGCAATTTTTGCGGTTTACTTTAATTTAGCCACTCGCAATGACGACAGCCACGTATTTGGCTTTACTGACTGGTACGGCTTTACCCTATGGACTGCTATGCCTTCAGTACTTTCATGCCTTTTAGGCGTTATTGCATTGTTACTTTCTGATGGCCATCAAATACCGCAAAGTACAGTGTTTCCTACTTCACTCGCGTTTTTGCTGAATATTGATATGGCGTCAGAATGGTTTGCATTTTGCCAAGCAGTAAAGCTTGAATTAATTTGGTCTATCTACTTAACCATGGTTGGTATAAGTCAGTGGACTTCGTTTTCAACCAAGAAGTCTTTACTTATCGCCATTGCACCAAGTGTTGTTATTTACGGTATCTGGCTACTGGTAAT
>JALUXV010000417.1 GCA_027013165.1 Alteromonadaceae bacterium | reverse complement strand
GTCTTTCTATCTTTACCCCCTTTTCCATCAACTACTGTCAACGATCCTGATGCCAAATCAATATCTTTAACTCGTAAACGCAAACATTCAGTAATACGCAGCCCCGAACCATACAACAAGGAAAATATTAAACGGTCACGCCCTTTCATTCTCTCAAGAATATTGGCAACCTCTTGTTGACCAAGCACCACCGGCAAGCGACGCTGGCGCTTAGCAAACGTAAAACCCAATTCCCCCAAAGGCTTTTCTAAAAACTGATTGTACAAATAAGACAAAGCATTCAAAGCCACCTTTTGAGTATTAATCGAGATATTTCGATGGTTTGCCAAATAGTTTAGATAGGCAACAACCTGAACTTGCCCCATCGACTCTGGGTGAGCAAATCGATGGAAACGAATAAAATCAGCCATCCAATACGCATAGGTTTTCTCCGTTCGTAGGCTATATCCTCTCATTCGAATATGTTGACGAACTTGATTTAGGAATGAACTTTTCCCCATAACAAAATCTCAAATTCAATTTACTGTATATTTAAACAGTATATTTTCAAGAGGCCAGATTAGATATGCTAAAACTAGAAGAAAGCATGAAGCCAGATTGCGCGCTTTTCGGTGCAATGTTTTAGAAAATCGTATAAGGTTCAAAAGCTTAGCCCGTTTGTTTACAAGATAACGAGACCTCGGATGAATGGAAAAACGCGCGTGCGTGTTTTTCTGGGTAGTAACTACCAAGGAAGGGTAAAAAATGTCTTTATTACAAGAACCTAGAAGCAATGTGCAAAGATCTTGCGTCTGTACAAACGCGCATGCGCACAATTAAGCTGTTATACACAAATAGAAGCTACGAGAAATAAATGGAATTAAGGGTAAACCAGAAAGCATGTTGTGATCACTACAACACTGATTTTGTTCCACCTGATCAAGACCAGATGGTGGCTGTATCTGAAGGTGTTTTAAATGGCACCTATGAAATTGAGGGTGTTAGGTATCCGTCACCTGAACATATGTCTGGTTGGTGGCTCACTACTGATTTATACAACGGAGATGTTAATAGTCTTAAAACCGTTCACTTTTCTCATGTTGCAGAGGCACACCCCGAGATGGCTCAATACATGGCGTTGCCCGTCGGTTATCGCTTTATTCTGGGCGGCCAAAGCGAGCATGTATGGTTCGATAGCGAGGTGGCAGAAAGTGTATAACAAATTGCTCAAGCATCGTTCTGGCCAAAAGACGGCCTCCACTGGACTCGCTAGCGCTCGCCGCTTAGCTTGGCGTTAGGGCTCTAGTTTATGAATCTTACCCAAGCTATAAAAATATCTATTAGATAAAGGAAATATTTAGATGCATCAAGATGTTGCAAATTTTATCGCTGATGAATTTTTGGCGTGCGTACAGAATACGATTGGCAGAATACAACATGAAGACACTCATAGGCCTTTTCATGCTGCTCTGCTCTCTGAGCAGGCCTTATTTTGGAGTCGTTTTGAGCGTTCGTTTAGTACATCTTTTGGACAAAGAGTAATTGAACTGTAGTGGTCAAGTAAAATTGGCCACAGTTTAGGAGGATATCCAATACAACCGTTCGGCTGTATTTGGACTTCTTCCACCATTGTTTCTATGCGGTCGCACTTGGCTGTAATACCCTGAAATATA
>JALUXV010000416.1 GCA_027013165.1 Alteromonadaceae bacterium | reverse complement strand
AGAAGGAAGGAGATCTGATTAAAGACGAATTTATTAGATTTCAGAGTGCTCTACAAAAGCATTCATCCAACTTAATGTTGAATAGGTTTGCCAGGGAGGTTGAGATCTTCTGTGACAATTTGACAGAGGATTGAAAATATCACCTGGGTGTATTTCCTATATATTTGCGATTTTATACGGTTTCGTATAATATATGATAGACAATAATGAGCTATCCCCGATAGACTTCGGTACGTGGTTCATTGGCGCGTTACATGTTTTTGTACTATGCGGTTTAAGAATGTAGGTATGTTTTTAGTGCAATACTGCTGGCCCATTTAAAGGAGGGTGAAATGACTTTTGCTACTCCACAAAGTATTGCGGTAGAGTTCGGTGAAGTTACCGACCCCCACACATCTCAACATCGTTTAAAAGAAATGGTGGATATTCTCCAAAGGAAACTTAAAGCGAGCCCATCGAATCCGGATATACGTGAATATCTTGGCATCGCATTGTTTCGAATAGGCGATATCGATGATGGACTTTCAAAAATGAAATCTGCGTTAACAATTAATCCATCGGCAGCAACTGCAGGGAATTTAGTGCTTGGTTATCGTCGTGCAGGGATGTGGGATGAGTCATTGGTTATTCATTTGAAATATCACGATTTAACAGAGGAGCCGGTGTTGTTTTCTGCGTTGTTAAGCGGTAACTATTCTCAAGAAGTATTGAGTGCATGCAGGACAGATGAGCAAAGAGAAACGCTCAATAGAATAGCGAAATCAGGACTGCCCATATCTGCTGTTATTAGAGATATTTATAATAGTGTTGGTGAAAATACAGAGTTTGCAATCACTGTTACTGAGAACAGTGGACAAGACTGTGTTGATATTCATATGTTTACAAACGAGTCAGTTGAAAAGTCAGTGAATATATCGGACTCGGTTTTTCGTTGTTTAGTGGATAATTATGATAGCGATGTTCTCGAGTGAGTAACACCGCTTGTTTTTCCAGAGGGTGGGACAGCTGTTGCAACCTGCTGATTACCTGGATGCAGCAAAGGAAATGCTTAGTACTGAAAGCGAGGCTTTTTCAAGGTCTGCAATTAGTAGGGCGTACTATGCATGTTACCATGAGGCTCTTGGTGTGGCAGGTTCCCTTGGCTATGAATCGCCAACACATGAAGTTTCAGCCCATAGGCAGCTTCATAGTTTTCTGATTCGGAACAATGATAAAAAGACAAAAGAAATAGGCGTGCGCTTGCAAGCACTCCATCGTAAAAGAGTGGATGCTGATTATAAGTTGCAACTTTCAATCAGCGTAAAAAATGCTAAGTTTGCTGTCATGGAATCTATGGGTGTTATGGGGCTTTGCGATATTGTTCGTGATTAATGATCCATTTGAACACCTCAGTGCATTTGTCTTTACAAAACATTCTAGATTTAATCATCATTAACTATTGATAGTGAATTTTAATTTTGCGGGTTTTATTGCGGGTTTTTTGATTATATATCCATAAAATTGTTTATATTACTCATAATTGGCAGTCGTCCGCTCCGCCATACAAAAAAACCCTGCGCCACCATCCGGTGACGCGGGGCTTTTTTTGTTTTCATGGTTCTTCCAGATCGGTTTGTTATCATCCCGGCCAAAGAAGTCGGGAGGAGCGGACAT
>JALUXV010000415.1 GCA_027013165.1 Alteromonadaceae bacterium | reverse complement strand
CCACAGTTTCTTTGGCAAAAGGCATCAATGGAAATGCCCCTTTGTTTAGCAGCGCTTTAACCAGCACCAGCTTTTCTGCTTCTAGCGCTTGTGGGGTAAGATCTAAATCAAAATGCTCAATAACATCGATAGCGTTTTGCGATGTGGGTACACCAGCCATTACGTCAGTGTAATAGACTTCACTCAGCTCAACGTCGTAGCGCGCTAGTACCTCAACCCACATCTCGTAATGGGCCTTCTCTGAGTTAATCAAAGTGCCGTCGTGGTCAAATAATAAGGTATTAACCTCTGGCGTTAGTGCTGGCATCACCTGTCCTTGTGTGTTGATGAATGACTACAGCCCAACTTCGGCCATATTACCTTTGCTCTCTAGCCAAATTTTGCGATCGCCAGAGCGTTTTTTGGCCAGCAACATATCCATGAGTTCCATCATTTCTTCGGCGTCTTCTATGGTTAATTGCACTAAACGGCGAGTGTTCGGGTCCATAGTAGTTTCGCGCAGTTGCATGGGATTCATTTCACCCAAACCTTTGAAGCGCTGTACGTTAACTTTGCCACGCTTTTTCTCTGCTTCAATACGGTCGAGAATACCCTGTTTTTCGCCTTCATCTAAGGCGTAATACACTTCCTTGCCAATATCGATACGGAACAAAGGTGGCATAGCCACAAATACATGGCCTTGCTCTACAAGGGTTCTAAAGTGACGCACAAATAGTGCACACAATAACGTAGCAATGTGTAGTCCGTCGGAGTCAGCATCGGCAAGGATGCAAATTTTGCCGTATCGCAAACCGCTTAAATCGGTTGAATCTGGGTCGATTCCCAAGGCGACAGAAATATCGTGGATTTCTTGTGACGCCAATACTTGTGAAGAATCCACTTCCCAGCTATTAAGAATTTTTCCTCGCAGGGGCATGATGGCCTGAAATTCTCGATCCCGCGCTTGTTTCGCTGAACCACCAGCTGAGTCACCTTCCACCAAGAAAAGTTCTGAGTAATTAATATCTTGAGAAGAGCAGTCAGTTAGCTTGCCGGGTAGCGCAGGGCCTTGGGTCACTTTTTTACGCGCTACTTTCTTAGTTTGGCGCAAACGTCGCTGTGCATTGCTAATACACATTTCGGCGAGTAACTCGGCTACTTCTGTATGTTGGTTTAGCCACAAGCTAAAGGCATCTTTAACAATGCCTGACACAAATGCAGACGCTTGGCGTGACGACAAGCGTTCTTTGGTTTGCCCAGCAAATTGAGGGTCTTGCATTTTCGTTGAAAGAATATAAGTACAACGGTCCCAAATATCATCTGGGGTAAGTTTCACCCCACGAGGCATTAGGTTTCTGAACTCACAGAATTCACGCATTGATTCGAGCAAACCCTGACGCAAACCATTAACGTGCGTACCCCCTTGCGCCGTAGGTATCAAGTTTACATAACTTTCGGTGACCAAATCTCCGCCTTCGGGCAGCCACATCACCGCCCAATCTGCTGCTTCTGTGCTGGCACTGAAACTGCCTACAAATGGCGTGTCTGAAGGGATGGTCTCAAATTCTTTTACTGACTGATACAAGTAATCACGCAGGCCATCTTCAAAGTACCACTCTTGGCTTTCTTTGGTGATTTTGTTGTCAAAGCGAATGCGCAGCCCTGGGCACAAAACGGCTTTAGCACGCAGATTGTGCATGAGTCGGCTTACTGAGAACTTAGCCGAATCAAAGTACTGTGGATCAGGCCAAAAGTGCACACGAGTACCAGTATTTCGCTTGCCACAAGTATCAATAACTTCTAGGTCTTCCACTTTATCGCCATTGGCGAATGCAATTTGAAACACTTGACTGTCACGGCGAATGGTTACTTCCACCCGAGTCGATAATGCGTTTACTACAGAAATACCCACGCCGTGCAAACCACCGGAAAAGGCGTAGTTTTTATTCGAGAACTTACCACCCGCATGGAGCTTACTTAAAATCAGTTCCACCCCTGACATTTTCTCTTCAGGGTGAATATCCACCGGCATACCACGTCCGTCGTCAATTACCTCTAAAGACTGGTCTTCGTGCAATACCACTTTGATATTGGAAGCATGCCCTGCCAACGCTTCATCCACACTGTTATCGATAACTTCCTGACCCAAGTGATTAGGGCGAACAGTATCTGTGTACATGCCTGGGCGGCGCTTAACAGGCTCTAGACCATTTAAGACTTCAATTGCATCAGAGTTGTATTGATTTGACATAGTTATGATTATTATTTTGACCGGTGAACCAAGGGCAAAGCGACATGGGCTTAACCTGTATGAGTAAACGATGTTAGCAGGGCTTTTGCACAGGGGCAATCGCTTCGCCTTGACTGTTTTTTAACTTAAGAATGCAGCAATTTCTTCAAGGTGGTTATGATAGTCAACAAACCTATGGTCACCACCCTGCTCTATCACAAGATGGCTTTGGGCGTATTTTTGTTCTGCTTGACGATAATCCAGTGTTTCATCCCCTGTTTGCAATAATACTTTATAGGCAGAGGGCGTTTTTAATTGTGGAGTGTCTAGTGCTTTGATGATGTCCATATCGCGATGTGTCAGCGAAAATGCTTTTCCGCTATAAGGGTTAACATGGTCGCCAAGGTAGCCTTGTAACAGTTCATAAGGGCGTACCGCAGGATTCACCAGCACCGCTTTACCGCCATACTGTTCAACCAACCATGTAGACAGATAACCGCCCATAGAGCTACCAATAGCCCGTAGGCCAGGTACGTCTAGTGTGCTGTTAAGCAACGCCGGAAAAGCTTCTATATAGCCAGTAAGCTGAGATGCTACTTCACTCGGATGATTGGAAATCTCTGGAATATGAAGCGTTACTTCAGGCCAGTGTTGTTCAAAATAGGCTTTGGTTTCCGTCGCTTTTTCAGAGTGGGGTGAGCTCATAAACCCATGAAGGTACAGCACGTGAGTCATTCTATTCTCCTAACCTCACAGTCGATTGTTCCATTATTGTTTAATGTAATGATTTGATAACCGGCGCTTTCTTGAGTTACGCCAAACTCTTGGGTCATAGCCCATTGCCATGCCGTAGAAGGCGCACCAGCAATCGGAACACCTTCGTTTGTTGTACGTCGCAAAGGATGGTGAATGTGACCATGCAGTAAACCGTTAATCGCGGGCTGCTGTGCTAACCACGCCAATAGCATATTGCTTCCAATGAGTTCATGCTTATCCATCCAACTGTCGGAGGCTATTGGATGATGATGCAAGGCTAACAAGTGATGCTTTGCGGGCCGATCGGTGATGTGCTTTTCGATGAATGTAAGCTCATCGGCTTTGACCTCACCCTTTGCGCCTTTTATTCCCGCTATTCTTGTATCAAGCCCATTTATTACCCAATTATGGGTTTCAAGCGGTTGTTCTGCTTGTAAATGCCACTGCCCGAGAACTTCTTGGTAATGAATATTATTGTCGTGATTACCTGGGATCACACGAAGGGTGTTATGCGCCAGTAGGGGCTCAACAAGGGAATAAAAATGCTGATAGCTTTGCTTAGAATCATCACCACTAATATCACCAGTTACTAGTATCAGGCTTCCCGATTCAATTTCAGAACTATTTTCAAGGGTATGAATAATACGCTTTAACGTTTGATAAGGGTTAACGCCTTGATAGCCACTTTTTGTTTTATCGGCAAAAAGGTGACAGTCACTCAGCTGAATAATTTTAGTAAATGTGTGAGCAGCGGGCATTAGGCTTCAGAGGTGGCCTTAGGTGTAAGTTTGATACAAAAATCTAACCACTCGGCTAAAAACACGTTCACCATTTGTTTTTCGTTTCGTTGACGCATTTTGCTGTTAGGGTAACTGTACGAGGGCTTTAAATTCCCCGTATTCTGACTGTTGATGACTTCAGCCATCTTGGCGTCATGATACAACCTAACCGTCATAGAAGGTTTAAGAAAACTGGGCACGCCTACCGATGTTTGTGCAATAGACAAGGTACTAGTGTACCTAGCAGATTCAAGTATGCGAATACTGTACGACAGTTTGTCACCCACTGAAAAGGAGTAAGTCAGATCCTCTGAATCACAATCAGGTAGCATGCGCATCACATGGCTGTAATTCAGCTCACATAGTGCCTGCATTGTTGGTAAATGGGGAACATACTTTTTTTGATATTGCGTCACGTTTCTTGCCACTGCTTAAGAAGCGTTGGTTTGTGCATAAAGAACCATTGTAGCGCAATAACCGCCGCTGCGTTGTCAATTTTGCCAGACTCCAGCCAATCGTAGGCTGTACTCTCACTCACTCTGTGTACGAGAATATCTTCGGATTCATAGTCAAGACCATGAATGCCTTGCGCTTTTGTTGAATCGGTGCGTGCCATAAATATGTGTAATCGCTCAGTGGTACCACCAGGGCTAGATAAATAACTCAACGCTTTGGTTAAATGCTCCAGTTCTATGCCCGCTTCTTCCATAGCTTCGCGGTGACAAACTGATTCTTGTGTTTCCCCCTCGTCAATCACACCAGCAATCACTTCGATAAGCCATGGTGACGATGACGTTGGCAGCGCACCAATACGCACCTGCTCAATCAGTACGAATTCTTGTGTGATTGGATCGTAAGGAAGAATAGCAACAGCGTGACCGCGCTCGAACATTTCTCGTCGAACCACATCGCTCCACTCACCGTTGAAGCACTTGTGGCGAAATTCATAAGAGAACATCTTAAAAAAACCGTCATAAAGCGGCGTAATTTTTTCGATTTTCACGTCATTTGAGGTAAAAGACGGGTTTTCCTTGTTCATTTGCAACACTTTTACTGAGAAACCATTATTATGCATGGTACAGATGGAATCAAAACTTGTACATGCAGCGTATTAGGGTCGGATGACCTTGGCAATACAAGCAAAATGCCGAGAATTTGCTACTACAATGAATAACAAAAGTAGCACTGTCACATATTCTGTTACAGTTAAACAAGGACTGTTACGAGTAGAGACTTTCGATTGGCTATTGAAATTTCATAAACTTAACATACTTAAACAGTCTTATAGACTTAATAAACATAACAGGAAGACGCAAGCATGAAACGAACACTTCTGTCGCTGGTAATGGGTTTGTCATTAACATCCGGCGCAATGGCCGATGATCTGTTACAGGTTTATCAGCAGGCGTTGGCTAATGACCCTATTGTAAACCAAGCCAAAGCGCAGCGTGATGCAGCGTTCGAAGGGATCAGCATTAGTCGAGCAAATTTACTACCTCAGATTTCTGGTTCAATTGGCTACAGTATGTCGACCGTAGAAAGTCTGCAACAGTTTGACATCAATACTGTTGTAACTACGGAAACCGACGTAGACACTATCGACTATGGCCTTAGCCTTAGTATGTCACTATATGATCACGCCAACTGGGTAGGTTTAGACCGTGCAGAGAAAACGGCAGAACAGAGTGATGCTCAACTTGGTGCTAGCATGCAAGACTTAATTGTTCGCACAACAACAGCTTACTTTGACGTACTTCGCGCAAAAGACAATGTAGAGTTTGTCAAAGCAGAAAAACGTGCCATTGAACGTCAACTAGAACAAACACGCCAACGTTTTGAGGTGGGTTTAACCGCTATTACCGATGTTCACGAGGCCCAAGCTAACTTTGACAACACGGTAGCCCAAGAGATTCAAGCTGAGAACCAGTTGGAATCTGCACTAGAAGCACTTCGTGTAATTACTGGTAAATATCACGACAAGTTATTTACCCTAGATACAGAAAGCTTCTCAGCAACTATGCCAATGCCTGCATCTGTAGATTCTTGGTTAGACACAGCGAAAGACAAAAACTTAGCACTCTTAGTTGATCGCCTAGCCATCGATATTGCTAAAGAAGATATTGAATCAGCACGAGCAGGACATTACCCAACCCTTAGTTTGAGCGGTAACATAGGGCGTTCAAAAGATGATATTAGCTCAGAATTTCTTACAGACGACGGCAATGTTGCAACACTTGCTTACGATACTCCCTATTTGAATAGCCAATCAGTTTCAATTAATGTGAGTGTACCCATCTACCAAGGGAACCGCGTGGTAGCGCAAACAGAACAAGCTAAGTTCCGCTATGTGTCGGCGAGCCAAGCAGCTGAGCAAACCTACCGTCAAACGGTGCAGTCGGTGCGCAGTTCATTTAATAATGTTAAAGCGTCTATCTCTGTTATTCGCGCATTGGAACAAGCCGTAGTGTCAGCAAACAGCGCATTACAAGCCACAGAAGCGGGTTTTGATGTAGGTACGCGTACTATTGTTGACGTGTTAGACAGTACAAGAAACTTGTTTGATGCCCAGCGTAATCTTGCCGGTGCGCGTTACGACTTTATTCAGTCGGTAGTTACGCTTAAGCAAGCAGCAGGTACATTAACGGTAGATGATGTAGAAGCTATCAACCGTGGACTTGCTTCAGCTATTTAATCATTATTGATTCAGATACAACAAAGGCGGCTACATAGCCGCCTTTGCTTTAAGTATCATACGTAAATGTCTAGTTTACTTCTGTATCTTCTGGTTTGCGAGATAGCGTAGTCAACAGATTTTGCATTTCTTCCCGAATTTTCTCAGCCTTGTCTTTGCTATTATCAAACTCACTGATAGCATCACTCACGCGTTTAAGCTTGTCTTGCAAACTATACGAATTGTCATCCATGGTGTACTCCTCCTACCACTATAGACTTTAGTATAGACACCTTTAACTAGAGCTCAACCTGTTTTTCGAAAATTTACACTATAATAATCCCTAGGCCATATCTAAAACTGACAAAGCAGCTATGCCACTAACTCCTCTCGTTTTGACGAATGGCACTTTGCGCTTTGATGAGTTGTTTTAATTCTTGAATTTCAGTGTGTAAGTCTTCAATTGTCGGAATGTTTTGCGATTCTTGTTTTTCTTGGCGCATTTTAGCGTGTTCGTCTTCCATTACATTTACCACAATACCAATCACCATATTTAAGAAAGCAAACGCTGTGAAGAAGATGAAAGACAAGTAGAATATCCATGACATAGGATAAACTTCCATGGTCTCGTACTGAATATCTGTCCAATCTTCAAAGGTCATTATTCTAAACAAGGTCAACATTGAAATGGCAATGTCGCCCCACAGTTTCGGGTTAATGTCTTTGAAGATGAAACTGCCAATGGCGGCATAGATATAAAAGATAATAAACATCAATAGCACCACGTAACCAAGCTGAGGTAAGGCTTTGATTAACGAGTTAATCAGTACCCGAAGCTCTGGCACCACCGACACCATTCTCAACACGCGAAACACTCTTACCAGTCTAGCCAGTAACGCCATTTCACTGTCGTTAATAGGGATAAGACTGATAACAACCACTAAGGTGTCAAAAACGTTCCAGCCCTTTTTGAAAAAGCCTTTCTTGTTATCATCTGCAATAAAACGAACGGAAAGTTCAAACAAGAAAAACAAAGTGATGAAGACGTCTAAAATATTTGTCACTGAGATAGCGCTGTCGGGCAGCGTAAAGGTTTTAGCGCCAATCTCAAGTGCTGAAATAATGATCACTGCGACAACAGTTAACTCGAACACTTTGTTGTTCATCAGGTTATTTAGGTTGGTTTTGATATTCTCGTACATTAGGTGACCAATAAATTAAATGATGCAGTGGAAAACCCTTCCCTGCCAAAAACTCGCGAAATTATACCCTAGGTTCTCAGTGCTGTTTATCTTTACGTGTTCATACAAAAACGCCGGCGTGATGCCGGCGTTCTAAATGATTCACTTAGCCTCTTAATTAGAAACCAAAACTAGCTTTTAAACTCTCAATACGTTCTTTAGAGCTAGGTTGTACAAATTCCCTGCTATCTAGACGACGCTTAGCCTGAGTCGCTCTGCCCATTTTAAAAAGTAACTCAACGTGATTTAAGTACACTTCTTCATTGGGAATAGGCTGAGTGGCTATTTGATCGTATAAGGTTAGGGCCTCTTCTTGCTCGCCTTTAGCAACTAGCACCTGTGCTAGTGTATCTACGGCATCAGAATTTCGGGGCTGAATAGACACGGCTTTTCTCGCCAGTTCTTCTGCTTTGTCCAACGAATTAGCTTCTAAATTGATGTAAGCTAGATTGTTGAGCACCACAAAATTATCAGGCATTTGTGTTAATAGGCTTTCATAAGTACTCACAGCTTTGTCAGTGTCTCGAGCAATTTGTCGCTCTGCTAATAGCATAGCTATACGCAAATCACCCTCGTTCTGGGCGACGTGGTCGGTAAGGAAAGTATAAGCATCATCGCCCGCTCCCGTTGCTTCCAGTGACGCTAAACGAAGCAGTGCGTTAGACGCTGAACTATTGCTTTCGTACGCGGCTTTGGCATGTTCAAGCGCGTCTTCAGGTTTACCGTCCACCATGTAAAGTCTTGCAATAATGCTTCTTACAAAAGGCAAGGCCTTCACTTGCTCTGAATAACCGTTTATCACAGACCACGCAGGCTCACTTTGCCCTAACATACTATGAAAATAAGCCTTCAATAGAGACAGTTGTGGTTCAGGTCGTTTTTCTAGTACTTGGTCAACCAAGGTGAGGCCATCTTGATAGTCTCGTTTGGTGTCATGAACCAATAGCATACCCAATACGGCATTTTTGTCTTGTGGGTAAACGTCGATCCACTGAGAAAAGTGTGCCGCAGCTTCGTCGACTTTATTTTGTCGAACATACGACTGACCGAGTAAGCTCCAATATCCCATTGGTGTGGTTCCATCGGCCTCTACGTCGGACAACACTCTCTCGGTTGCTTCAAATTCTCCAGAAAACGAGTACAAACGAGCCAGTAATACGCGCAAATCAATATTGCTACTATCTGCCTCTAATAGACGTCGTGTATGTTGAACTACCATTGGGCCATTATCTTGAGCTGCCTCGGCGGCATACCACATAGTAATTGCTTGTGTATCAGATGGGTTGCTAGCAACGTAAGTTTGTAAAAGTGTAGCTGCATCGGAAACCCGCTCTTGTGCAATTAGTTTTTTCGCACGTGTGTAAGTAATCTCTGGGTTGGTTGCATCTAACGTCTCCGCCTCAACGAGAAGAGATTCTGCCGTATCAAAGTCTTTTTCTACAACGGCAATGTTCGCCAGATAGATAACTGGCTTAACATCGTTAGGTTGGGCTTGACGCCAACTTTCACTAGCTTCGCGAGCCTCGTCTAACTTTCCAGTGGCAAGTAACGCTCTTACTAGCGTGTTTTGAGACGTTGCTGATTCAGGTGCTTGTTTAACCGCTTCCTGAATATTGATAAGACCGTCTATATCGTTTAACGACAGCTGTAGTACCCCCAAACGCGCCAAGTCTTCACCTGATAAGTTGGCAGTATTGGTTTTCTCAACCATTTGTTGAGCACCTACGACATTACCTTGACGCAGTAGCTGATATCCTGCTTTTGAGAATAAAGAGGCATCTGCATCCATAGTCATTTCAACGCGGTTTAGCACGTCTAACGCTTCGTCATTCTCACCTTGCTGAAGCAAACTTTCAGCTAGCATGCGAAGACCGGGATGGTTATCAGGTAAGTTTGATGCCACCATAGTCAGGTGACGCTGAGCAGCTTCGAAATCGCGGATTTGGAATGCACTAAAGCCCGCAACTAGACGAACCACTTCGTCACTACGACCATTTTGTATGGCCGTTTCCAAATACTGTAACGCTGACGCAAAATTCTCGTTAGACGCTTCAATAATACCCTTATACGTATTCAGCAATGGGTTC
>JALUXV010000414.1 GCA_027013165.1 Alteromonadaceae bacterium | reverse complement strand
TTTATTAGGGGTATGCTTTTTGTGCAAATCAGGGCAAGATCACGAACATAAATTAGCCAAATGAGTTTCCAGTCAGCATAAAACATGGACGAATAAGGCTGTCTGTGATCTTATACTCTCTTTTGTGGAGAGAGTCATGAATACAGGGGCATTTGAACGATTTTTTGGTGACTTAGAAGATCCTCGTCAGTCAGCTAAGGTGGCACATTTATTCTCTGATATTTTGTTTCTGCTGGTCTGCGCATCGATCGCAGGTGCCAAGGGCTGGGAAGAGATTGAAGACTTTGGTGATTTGCACTTTAAATGGTTTACTGACAAAGGCTTGTTCAAGAATGGTTTACCAGTGCATGATACTATCGCTCGTGTGGTATCCAGAGTAGATACGGAGCAATTTCAGCGTTGTTTTATTGATTGGATGAAGTCCGTTACCGAATTATCAGACGGAGAACTGATAGCCATAGACGGAAAGCGACTTTGTGGCTCATACAACCGTGAAGACCGGCAATCAGCCATCCACATGGTGAACGCCTTTGCCACCGAAAACAACGTGGTGCTAGGCCAGGTCAAAACACAAAGCAAGTCGAATGAAGTGACGGCCATCCCCGCGTTACTTCAGCTTTTAGACATCAAGGGTTGCCTCATATCAATTGATGCTATGGGTTGCCAGACTGCAATTGCAGAGCAAATTGTCGATAGCGGCGGCGATTATCTGCTTGCCCTGAAAGGGAATCAAAAAGACCTGTTTGACGCGGTGCGAAAGGCGCTTGCCGGTTGCGTGAATGACGAAGTGATTTGCATGGAAAAAAGCCATGGTCGCAGCGAAGCGAGAGCTTATCATGTCATGGATGCGACGGAGTTATCGAGCAACTTCCCACAGTGGAAAGGGCTGAAAAGTATGGGCGTCGCACTGGGCTACCGGCAGCTAAAAAATGGGAAAGCCTCCCTTGAGTACCGGTATTACATCAGCTCAGCGGCGTTAACCAAAGCCCGCTTTGCTAATGCAGTACGTAGTCATTGGGCGGTGGAAAATAGTTTGCATTGGGTGCTGGATGTATCAATGAAGGAAGACCAATGTCAGATATACCGAGGCAATGCCGCAGAGGTGTTGTCAGGCGCAAGAAAAATGGCACTCAATATGCTGCGGGCCGAAACAACAAGACAAGTTAGCATTCCGCGTAAACAGAAGCGTGCTCATGGTAGCACTGATTACCTGGAGCAGGTATTAACAGCTGGATTAGCAGCGCTGAGCAAAAATTAAACACTCATGCTCTTGCCCTGTTGTGCAAATGCTGTATAATTCGCGCCCTGCCCAGTTACACCCACCTGTGGGAAGGTGGAAGAATCAATCGACTCGAAGGGGTCAGACAGTTGATTTTAGGTAGGTTTGAAACGTTATTAAGCAAACAATAGCGGGTCATAACCAAAGTAACGACGAATTATTTCGGTGAATTTAAAAAATGAAAACTTTTGTTGCAAAGCCAGAAACGGTAGCCCGTGACTGGTATGTGGTAGACGCCACAGACAAAACTCTGGGTCGCTTGGCTTCTGAAATCGCACTGCGTTTACGTGGTAAGCATAAGCCTGAGTATACTCCTCACGTTGACACTGGTGACTACATCGTAGTTATCAACGCTGAGAAAATTACTGTAACTGGTAA
>JALUXV010000413.1 GCA_027013165.1 Alteromonadaceae bacterium | reverse complement strand
ACCTGCATCAGTGACAACGCCAATTGAGCCTGTATCTACTGCCCAGAATAGATCAGCGCGCTTAACGCCCGCCTTGGTTTCGGCAACGATGGTGTTAGCCAGGGCTGCAGACCCGCCGCGTCTAATTTTAAGATTTAGCTTTGGATTGCGCTTTTCGATGGCCTTTAGAACATTCTCGTACAAACCGCCTTCGCCACGCCCCAAATATAGGGTGAGATCACCTTCTAATTTTGGCAGTGATTCAACTGACACACTGCCAGTTTGGGTCATAGCGTGAACAAAACTAAGCGGCAAGCCAGATAATGCACCGGCTGCTGCTAAGCCTTGTAAGAATGTTCTACGTTGCATACACCTTCCTTAAAATACGTCTTTACGACTTTGTTCTACTTCAACCAAAAGTGCGCGAGCGCGGTCAAGTTTGGCCTGCATAGACTCTACGACCTTACGAACTGAATCAACGCCAGTGTCTTTTGAGATAGCTTGTGGAAGCGTTACGTTAAAGTCTTTCTCCAAGTCTTCAACCAAAGCTGCGTTTTTCGCAATCAAGTCACCTTCCACACCTTCAAATCGTTGAAGGTAAGTATCGTGAACGAGTGTAGTTGCTACTTCGTGAAGCTGTTCCGCGTACTTAGCAACAACACGATCAAGACGTGTTTTAATATCGTCGATAACTTCAGGGCCTGTGGTAGGTTCTTTTTCGGTGGTTTGAACCTTGTTCACTAAACCTTTCTTTTGATACTGGGACGCAAGTTTAACTGCGCCTAACGCCTGCCACAAGGCATGATTTAGCTTCTCTTGCTCTACTCGCACTTCAGCAAACGGCTTACCTTCGTCGATAGCGACTTTCACACCGTAAATGCCCTGCCAGATAGAGGCGTAAATAGGCACGTATTGGGTTTCAATGGCCGAGTGAAAATCGACTTCTTCCCAATATTCAATAAGCGCATCGGTTTTCAGCGACTTATCTTTTGCTTCATACGCGTCAACAACACTGCCAAATTTGCTTTCTAACCAATGTACCTCTTCTGTGTATTCACCGATGTGCGCGTGAAGATTGTTCACGTGATCGCCAATGGCACCGTTAGCAAGCGCCTGAGAAGATAGCATCGAGAAAGTGACCGCAGAAGCCAGTACCAAAGCACTCATTTTTTTCAGTGTTGTTGTCATAATTATTCCTAAAACATTTGTCTTTTCGCGCAAATGATACTTATTATCATTAAGCAAGTAAAGGTAACTAAACGATGCTACATGCTACGTAACGCAGTGTCTTAGCCTTTAATTTCTTATGCCTTCTGACACAAAAGAATGCGTTATAGTTCATTAACCCTTGCTGAACACTTTGATATTCAACGCAAATAGCTATTTGCAAGATCATAGCTTGGTTACATTTTAATGAAATTAACGACCAAGTATACGCATATGTAAAGTATACCAATCTGCGATTACCAACATTTTAACTTTCGCTGAGCGGATAACTATCTATGCGAACCGGTATTAATGAATACTCACAAAAAACTAAACGAAAAAAGCCCGCAACCTCTGTTGCGGGCTTTCAGTATTTACAACGCCTTTCGTGAAATTAAAGGCTATCTAACATGGTTTGGGCATCGCTTACATCGAAACGACCTGGATCTTCAACGTTAAGCTTTTTCACTTCAC
>JALUXV010000412.1 GCA_027013165.1 Alteromonadaceae bacterium | reverse complement strand
GACCCAGTGTTTTCCGATATTGCTTATGAAACTGGCGAACTCGTAGAAACAGGTTATGTAAGCCTTGCAGAAGGTGACTACGTAGTTACGGTTACACCAACGGGCACCAAAACAGCGGCAATCGAATCAGGTGTTTTAACGCTTGAGAATGGTGAGATTTACACTGCTATCGCACTAGATGGCGCAATGGAAGGCGACTTGCCTCAACTAGCATTGCTTGATGGGCTTGCGCCACCTCCACCTGCTTTTAATGCAGATATGACTTACAACGTAAGTTTAAGTGGCTCACAAGAGGTACCCGCAGTTGATACTATGTCTACTGCAACAGCAGTGGTTGAAATTGACGAAGATTTGCCTGCATTTAGCGTAAGCGTTGATGTTTCAGGCCTAACTGACGTTACTGGTGTACACGTGCATGATGGCGGCATTGGTATGAACGGCCCGGTTGCTTTCCCACTAACTGATGCTGGCAATGGTACGTATGTTTTAGCTGAAACTAACATTTCGCCGAGTAACCTAGATGCACTGACCAGTGGTGAATGGTATCTAAATGTTCACACTACAGCTAATCCTAGCGGTGAAGTCCGTGGCCAAATAGTTCCAAACACAACAGCGGTAGTAACATTCTCGCTAAGCGGCAGTCAAGAAGTACCAGCAGTAGATACTATGGCAATGGGCTCTGGCTATGCCCTTTTCGATACGACCAATAATAATGTTTCTCTTGTAGCGGTAACGACCATCGAAAATGCGACTATGGCACATATTCACACTGGCTTCGCTGGTGTAAATGGCCCTGTGCTAGAGGCGTTAGTCGAAAGCGAAGAGACAGCTGGCGTGTGGATGACCGACGGTAGCTTGATGCTTGATGAAGCCACAGCTACGCAACTTCTATCAGGCGGCCATTATGTGAATGTGCACACAGCAGCCAATACTGGCGGTGAAATTAGAGGTCAGATTACGCCTGACAACATTGAAGTGTACGGCATCATTGCCGATGGCCTGCAGGAAGTTCCCGCTGTTACTACAACGGCAAGCGGTGCTGGCGCATTTACTCTGAATACATCTACAGGTGCATTGTCAGGAAGCGTAACCATTACTGGTATGACAGCAACTATGGCGCATATTCACGAAGGTGAAGCCGGTGTAAATGGTGGTGTGTTACTGGGGCTCACTGGTGGTACCGATGGTGTGTGGTCTGTGCCAGCTAATACAACGCTAACGGCCGATCAAATGGGCGTGATGGCTGACGGAGGTCTTTACACAAACTTCCACTCAGACGCATTCCCTAGTGGTGAAATTCGTGGCCAAATCACGCTTGGTTTCGACTAATGAGTTACAGAGAACGCTTTTTGAATGATATGTAGCAAAAGGCAACTGGCTTAAATTAAAAAGGGGCGAAAGCCCCTTTTTCTGTACTCTAACACAACTAATCGCTATCTAAATCGTGTCTAGCGCGGTCTCGAAATCTGCAATCAGATCTTGTGTATCTTCAATACCTACCGAAATACGTAACATGGTATCGGAAATACCCATTAACTCACGTTCTTCTGCCGTATTCTCAAAATAAATGGTAGGAGCAACAGGTAGCGCCAGCGTGCGATTATCACCTAAATGCGTTGCACAAATAACCAGCTGCATTTCGTTTAGAAAGGCCACTGGATCC
>JALUXV010000411.1 GCA_027013165.1 Alteromonadaceae bacterium | reverse complement strand
CAATAAGTCTAGTGCGCGCCGGTGGTGGAATTGGTAGACACGTACGCTTGAGGGGCGTATATCGAAAGATGTGAAGGTTCAAGTCCTTTCCGGCGCACCATTTTTAACTTATTTTTCGGTTTCTATAAGAATCAAAATCAAGCACTGAATCTGATAGCTCGTTAACCTTACGAGCTATTTTTTCATGGTCAATTTGTTTCTCTCCACCGTAGTGAATTTGGTTAACAACAGGATTATGGCCTAAAACTGCACATCGTTCTTTCAGCTCCATTCCAGCTTTCTCAGCAACAGCATTAAAGCCTCTTCGCATATCGTGTCTGGTAAAAGGAACGCCACTCACATCATAGCGAACCTTCACACCGCCCTTATACTTTCCATGTCTGGTTCCATCACCAGAGTTAGGAACTTCATATTTGGTTGGTGTTGCCAAACCCGCAGCCGCAAAAAGACCTCCCCAAGCTCCTCGCACATCATTCACTCTTCTATAGACAATTTCATCTTTAGTCGTGAGGCTTCTATCTCTCATCGTAAAAATGAATTTGGCTTCGACTGGAATTTGGCCTTTCCCTTCTTTTGTCGTATCAGGGATATATCCAATAACTTTGTTTTGATTGGCCCTTTCAATGAGCGGAATCAAAACCTCAATCAAGTTGTCGGACAGAGGCACCATTCTGCTTTTTGATGTTTTAGAACTCCAGCCCAATCCATATTTGGTTGGACAGTCTTTCTTTTCCCCAATTTTCCAAATTTTATTTTGTAAATCGAGGTCATCAACTTCTAAATGCAGGGCTTCTCCAAGTCTAGCTCCTGTCGAAAAGAGAAAAAGTACAAGCTCCTTTATTGGAAAATCAAACCGATGTTTATAATCGGCGGCCAATAGCTGCTCAACTGACCTGATCCCCGAAATTAGGACCAGACAAACCTGATACAATCTCCAATAATAAGGAGATGAAAATGGGAACGAAAAAACATTCAATGGAGCAAATTATTGCCAAGCTCCGAAAATCAGAAATCATGCTTGCAGAGGGAAAAAGCCTTGAGCAAGTCCTTAAGTCCTTAGAGGTAACGAGACACACCTACTACAGATGGAAAAAAGAGTATGGTGGACTTCAGTCTGATCAGGCCAAAAGACTTCGAGAACTTGAGAAAGAGAACCAAAGACTCAAAAAGATTGTCGCTGACCTCAGCCTTGATAATGATATTCTAAAAGAGGTCTCAAAGGGAAACTTCTAAGCGCTGAACGAAAGAGAAAGGCAGTTGCCCATGTGACTTTGAAGCTCAATGTCTCGGAGAGAAGAGCATGTAAAGTCATTGGCCAACACCGATCCGTTCAGCGCTATCAAAAAAAGAGAAGAAAACTAGACCAACCTCTCACAGAGAGAATAATCGAGCTTGCATCAGATTACGGACGCTATGGTTATCGAAGAATAACAGCTCTTCTTAATCAGGAGGGCTGGGGTGTTAATCACAAAAGAGTTCAAAGAATCTGGCGTATGGAAGGTCTTAAAGTGCCTCAAAAACAGCCTAAACGTAGCCGCTTGTGGCTTAATGATGGCTCCTGCATTCGTCATAGACCAACCTTTAAAAATCATGTTTGGTCTTATGACTTCGTTCACCACAGAACTCACGATGGGCGTTCTTATCGGATGCTCAATATCATGGAT
>JALUXV010000410.1 GCA_027013165.1 Alteromonadaceae bacterium | reverse complement strand
GAAGTTCTAGCGCTTTTAGAAGAGCATTTGTATGAAATGTATGCTACATCGCCACCTGAGAGCGTACATGCATTAGATGTTGAAGCACTAAAAGCTTCGAACATTACTTTTTTTAGTGGCTGGAAGCAGCAACAGCTTGCGGGCTGCGTCGCTATTAAAACCCTTGATACACATAGCGCCGTGCTAAAATCTATGCGCACCGCCAAACCGTTCAGAGGTTGCGGGGTAGCGTCTCAGTTATTACTTTTTGCCCTAGAACATGCGAAAATGAAGGGGTTCAGTTCGGTAAGTTTAGAAACGGGAACGCAAGACTACTTTTTAGCGGCCAGAACCCTATACAAAAAGTTTGGCTTTGTTGATTGCGGTCCATTTGGCAGTTACTCAATCGATCCCAACAGCCACTTTATGACCCGAGCGCTTTAATTTAGTACTTTAAGAGAATTCCACATGTCGTTACCTCCTTGCCCGCATTGCCAATCAGAATATGTATACGAAGATCAGCCTCTACTTATTTGCCCTGAATGTGGACACGAGTGGAACCCGAACGAGGTAGAAGAGGAAGTCTCAGCAAAAGACTTCAACGGAACACCGTTAGTCGCCGGCGACAAAATTACGCTAGCAAAAGATTTGAAGGTAAAAGGCAGTTCGTTGGTACTTAAAATTGGCACCAAAGCCGTTATCCGACACGTAAAAGATGCCAAAGACCACCAGCTAGACTGTAAAGTAGATGGCGCGGGTGAAATGATGCTAACTGCACAGTTTGTTAAAAAGGCATAGACGGCCTTTATTGAAAAGCTGTTACTCCTCTCGGTGCGCTTGCCTTGTTGTTGTTTAGCAAGCGCGCTAGCTATCCCCTGCTATTTCCTGTTAAAAATTTGCGACTTCGTTGGTGATGGTTTCAGTGAGCAAGCTAATCGCCTTCGATGACACTTTCTGAGGGTTAACTAAACAAACACCCACATGCCCAAGCTCGGGCAAACTTTCTGAATTTGACAATACATGCAGCCCAGACGGCACCGAACTTTTTGCTAGAACGGTTATACCCAACCCTTCATTAATGGCTGTTTGAATGCCGTTTAAGTCAGCGATGGTATACACCACCTGCCACGTTTTTTTGATAGCCGATAGAAGACTGGTTGCTCGTTTGCGGTAAATACACGGCGACGGCGCCGCAATAATTGGAAGTTTAGCAGGCACACTGTTTACAAAACGCTGGCTGCCTACCCATACCAGTTGATCTGAAATGATGTAGCCGTCTTGCTGAGGATCTGGTGTTTCTTGTAGTGAGAGAATTAAATCGAACTGGCTTTTAAGCGGCTCACTAAGTAAGTCTTTACTTAGCGCACAATGCACCTCTAGCGATATTTCCGGATAGGTTTGCGTGAACCGTCGAATAATTTTAGGCATAAGCGTTGTACTAAATTCGCTGGGAATGCCTAATCGAATATTTCCCGTAACCTGCGGTTTGCCGAATTCGGCCATCGCCTGATCGTTAAGTGCCACTATCTTTTCACCATACGACAATAAGCGACTGCCGGCACCAGTTAGTGCCAAGCGATTTTTGTCGCGGGAAAAGAGCTTTTCCCCAATCATTTCTTCTAGTTTTTTTATCTGTAAGCTAATGGCAGGCTGTGTGCGCTGAAGCTGCTCGGCACATTGTGTGT
>JALUXV010000409.1 GCA_027013165.1 Alteromonadaceae bacterium | reverse complement strand
GTTTGCTCACTGGAAATTATTGTATGCAAACGGCTGGATGATAGGAGCCGTATGAAGGGAGACTTTCACGTACGGTTCTGTGAGAGCCTGAGGGGGAAGTTCCCTCGGGCTACTCGACTCGTCATTACCGGGGCTAACCCGAAGATACTGACGGAGCAGGTCAGGCCGGTGGTGAAATCCTTTTTCGGGGTCAGAGGGCTACAACTCTCGGAGGAAAAAACCCATCTACGCCATATCGAAGAAGGCTTCGATTTTCTCGGATTTAACGTACGCAAGTACAAGCAGAAGCTGCTGATCACACCTTCACGGGCAAAAGTTGCCAGCTTCATGAAACGCATCCGGGATTACATCAAAAGCAATATAGCGATTCAGGTGGATCGTTTTCTTCGTGGTCTGAACAGTCGCCTGCGTGGCTTCGCCAATTTCTATCGCCACGTCGTCTCGAAAAAGACATTCAGCGAGATAGATCAATGCGTTTATCAACTGCTCCGCAACTGGATGCACAGACGCCACCGCAATAAAACCCACGCATGGTGTAAGCAAAGATACATCAAACGCTGGGGGACGCGCTGGCAATTCGCCGTATCCACAGTCAAAGACGGGAAGGTGAAGCCTGTTCGGCTGTTCAAGGTTTCGGACTTGCCGATCATACGGCACATCAAGATCAAAGGAAAAGCACACCCTTACAATCCAATCTATGCCGAATATTTCGAGCAGCGGCGTTGCAGGCAATGGCAGCGTCGAATGATGGATGGTAAGTTTCTCGCTATTCCGGCTATGCAACGTATAATTTAAGAATATTATAGCTTATTGGAAAAACTACCGGGTCGCTTACGCGGCCTTTGAAGGGCTTGAGCTGCTTGCAGGGAAACCGGCACGGGCAGTTCTTAGAGGGCTTGGGACTGGCGACAGTCCCCGGCTACTCGGCATCGTGAGAGCGAAGCGAACCACGATCTGAACCGTTTGTTGGACAAGCCCGACCTTGCAGTGTGTGATTGCCTTGAAGATACCTTTTTGGATTTCACTTCCTATCCAGGACTGCTTTCGCTGCAAATCCTAAGGTGGAGTGTTGCGGTATTCGTGCGTACGCTTGAAACTGGCTTTAAGCTCAAAGTAGGGAAAATATCCCTGTTTTTCACGTTTTAAAAGCAAGCGTATACCTCAGCCTTTTCTGCTGCCATTTCTTTTCTCACCATGTCGTTAGCGGTTACATAACCAAGCGTTGCTCAACCCCTCAAGTCGGAGCCAGAGTGCCATAATCGGCAAATACAGAACGAATCCGTGTTTTAATGATCTTCATGGTGTCGCCACAGCAACTGCACAGCATCGGTGGTCGCTTCCTGATCCATGCCAGAGCCCGGTTGGGGTCAAGTTGACAGACGATCTGTATAATCTTAATCAACTGTTTGCTGTTGGGATGCAAAACCCGAAGTTCCTTGCGCGTCTAAATCACTTCGGTAATACATGCTGCAACAGCATCCACAGGAACTTTTCGCCTGTGACTTTTCTATATTTAATCTGCTTCGTATCGCTGTCTTGATAGCGGAAGATCACGATGCCGTTTTCACAACTTATGATGTCCTTCTCCTGAATCACGCCGCGATAAAGGTAGCGCCCCAGATAAACCAAAGCCTTTCCATCAGAACCCACATATTTACAATGAGC
>JALUXV010000408.1 GCA_027013165.1 Alteromonadaceae bacterium | reverse complement strand
CAGGGACTGAGTCTATCGAAATAGCCATAAAGTTGGCGAAGAAAAACTACCACCTCAATCTTAAGAAAGAGTTACTCTCTGTCAATGAAGCTTTGAACAAGGCCACACGTTACTTTCAAAGAACAACAAATAACGAAGCACTAATTAAGATAAACGAACTAAGAAAGAGAAATGAGAGAAAAGCCCAGAAAACACCTTTTATCATGGCAATGGATAATTGCTTTCACGGAAAAACTTCTGGCGCCCTAAAGCTTACTTACAATGGAAAGTTAAAAGAAGATATTCTCTCGCTCGATGAAAATCGAGAAACGGTTTACATAAAAAGAAATGACAAAATTGATCTCACTTACAAGATCGAAACTCTAAGAGACTATTTTGAAATCCCTTATATAGAAAATGCTGAGTTGAAAGTTGAGAAACAAAACTTCTACCCTATCTGTGCCTTCATTGCGGAACCGATTTTAGGTGAGGCAGGTGTTTACGAGCTTACAAAAGACTTTCTTGAAGAGCTCCAGGCCCAGAGCAAGAGGATTAAATCTCTATTAATATTTGATGAAATTCAATCTGGTATCTATCGCACAGGAACTCTTGCGAGCGCAACACACTCAGGAGTCACACCAGATATTTTTACATTTGCCAAAGGTCTCAGTGCTGGATTTACAAAAATTGGCGTCACCTTGATTAAAGAACAATCTTTTGTAGAAGACTTTGACTATATCCAGTCATCAACATTTGCAGAAGATGATCTTTCCTCATATATCGCAAGAGAAGTTTTAAAAGAAGCTGAGAACTGTTTTGAACACAATGGCCAAGCGATTATGGAGTTAAGAACTTCTCTGGAAGAAGTCGTATTAGATTATCCAGAGGTTTTTAAAGAAGTCCGAGGACAAGGACTCATGTTGGCCATTGAATTTAGGCAAGAGCTTAAAAATAAATTTTACGAATTTAAGTACTTTAGTGATGGTGGCCTTCTTGGTCATCTCTTTTCAAGTGCAATGTTGAATAAAGAAAATATAAGAATAGCTCCGACGCTATCAAATCAATATACTTTTAGAATTCAACCATCACTTAATATAAAGTCATGGGAAATTCTAAAGATTGTTACCTCGTTGAGGAATTTGGCAGATGCCATTATATCGTCTCAAGCAAAATATTTTTTCAGTCATATTCTGGGAGAGATTCCCGTTGGAAAACTTGGTTGTATTGAGAAGAAAATTGCCAAACAAATTGATCAAGATTTCAAGGCACCAGCAGTTTTTCTAAATCATCCGATCTCTAATAGTGATGTGAGAAAGATTCTACCTGTTCTTGAGTTTACACCTGATGAGATCCTAGAAGAAATCATGATGGCCACATTCAACTTACAAACTTTCTCTCCTTATTATGCAACAAATATAAGAGGAGAAAATGGGAATGATATCGATATTGTCATGCTATCTTTACCTATTACATCTAAAATTTTAATGAAGAAATTCAGAGGGCGTCAAAGACATAAGGTTGCGGCCAAGATTCAAGAAGGTATTGATAAGGCAAAAGAGCTTGGAGCTTCCACAGTAGGTCTTGGGCAATTTACTTCGATCGTATCAAAAAATGGAATGTATCTGAATAATAAAGGTCTTAATCTTACGACGGGAAATAGTCTCACCGCTAAGCTTGCCTATGAGGCAGGT
>JALUXV010000407.1 GCA_027013165.1 Alteromonadaceae bacterium | reverse complement strand
CTTTCATTATCAGGGAAAAGCCGTGTGTGGCATTTTCACTGCTGAGATAGCAGAGACAAAAGTGATGCAGGTAAATCAGTACGCACGCAAACATCAGCATCCGTTGATGTGCACGATGGAGCAGGCATAAGGTTTTTTGTAGAGGGCGAGCAATATGTTAAATAAAGAATTAGAACAAACGTTGAATGATGCGTTTGTATTTGCCAGAGAGCACCGTCACGAGTTTATGACGGTTGAGCACTTGTTGTTGGCATTGCTTGATAACTCAGCTGCTCGTGATGCGCTTAAAGCGTGTGGTGCCGATATCGAGGCGATTAAGAGTGAACTGCTATCGTTCGTTAAAGATACGACGCCACTTATTCTGGATGACCAATTAAACGAACGGGAAACTCAGCCCACGCTCGGTTTTCAGCGCGTGCTTCAGCGGGCGGTTTTTCATGTGCAATCGTCGGGTAAAGACGAAGTTACGGGCGCCAATGTGCTCGTCGCTATCTTCAGTGAGCAAGAGTCGCAGGCGGTTTACATTCTTAAGAAAGCAGACGTAACGCGCTTAGACGTTGTGAACTTTATCAGTCATGGTGTTAGTAAAGCAGATGATGACGAGCCTGTTAACCCTGAAGCATCGGAAGAATCTGAAGCAGGTGAAGAGGGTGGTTCTGCGTTAAGTAAATACGCTACCGACCTTAACCGCCACGCAAAAGACGGCAAAATTGACCCGCTTATTGGGCGCGATTCTGAAGTAGAGCGTACGATCCAAATTTTATGTCGTCGTCGTAAAAATAACCCATTACTAGTGGGTGAAGCGGGCGTAGGTAAAACTGCTATAGCAGAGGGTTTAGCTTACCGAATAGTAAACGAAGACGTGCCTGATGTTATTGCTGAAAGCACAGTATATTCACTGGATTTAGGTGGCCTTCTTGCTGGTACTAAATATCGCGGTGACTTCGAGAAGCGTTTAAAAGCAATCTTGAAAGAGCTAGGCAAAGATAAAAACGCTATTTTGTTTATTGATGAAATCCATACCATTATAGGCGCGGGTGCTGCATCAGGCGGTGTGATGGATGCTTCCAACTTACTTAAGCCTAAGCTGTCAAGCGGTGAACTACGTTGCATTGGCTCAACTACATATCAAGAATACCAAGGTATTTTTGAGAAAGATCGCGCGCTGGCACGTCGTTTCCAAAAAGTTGACGTAACTGAACCTAGCGTGAGCGATACCACAAAGATATTGCTTGGCCTTAAGAGCCGCTACGAAGAGCACCATAACGTGCGCTTTACTCAAAAAGCGATTCAAGCTGCGGCAGAATTGTCAGCGAAATACATCAATGAACGTCACCTTCCAGATAAGGCCATTGATGTAATGGACGAGGCGGGAGCAAGTCAGCGTTTGTTGCCACCTTCCAAGCGTAAAAAGACTATTGGTGTGGGTGACATTGAGCAAATAATTGCGAAAATGGCGCGAATCCCAGAGAAGTCTGTCTCAGCCTCTGATAAAGAAGTACTTAAAAACCTTGGTCGCAACCTTAAGATGGTCGTATTTGGTCAGGATAAGGCTATAGAGACGCTTAATGACGCTATATTGCTGTCACGTTCTGGGCTTGGCAATGAAGCAAAACCAATTGGTAGTTTCTTATTCGCCGGTCCAACTGGTGTTGGTAAAACAGAAGTAACT
>JALUXV010000406.1 GCA_027013165.1 Alteromonadaceae bacterium | reverse complement strand
TAAACCCGGTAAACTGACTGATGAAGAATTTGCCGAAATGAAAAAGCACCCAGAGATAGGCGCGGAAATACTCGGCGAATGCGATTCAGACTTACTTAAAGTGGCAAAGTCCGTGTCTTTAACTCACCATGAAAAGTGGGATGGGACAGGGTACCCCAATGGTCTTGAAGGTGAAGATATTCCTATTGAGGGGCGTATTTGTGCGGTGGCGGATGTGTTTGATGCGCTGACAAGTAAACGCCCTTATAAGGAGGCATGGAGTGTAGAGAAAACCTTAGACTTTATGGACAGTCAGAAAGGCAAGCACTTCGATCCTGCGTTGATAACCTTGCTGCACCAAAACTTAGACGCCATCCTCGAGATTAAAAATAAGTGGGTTGATGAAGACTAATCCGATGTGCGTGTTGCTTAATGTACTTACGATCAGTATAATGCTCACATTACGCGATGGTAGCGGGCTCCCTCAGTGTTAAGGAAAGTAACGCTTCCATTCTTAGCAAACTATCGCCTAACGGTGTTTTTACCCATAAGTTTGCAACTGCCAGCGCGGCAGGTATGGGTTCAGTATTTTAATAAAAGCCCCGCTAGTCCGGGGCTTTTTGTTGTATTAAAACCTGGAGTCAGCCTCGCTGAACTGGGTGATGACAGGTGGGCGTAAGCCCTTTTTTTGTTTTTGGAGGTTTGCATTGGCGAAACTTGAAGAAAAACTAACCGAAATGCTAGAGCCGGGTGTTGAAGCACTGGGTTTTGAGTTGGTTGGCATCGAGTTTGTACGAGCGGGGAAACATTCGATTCTTCGTGTTTTTATTGATCATGAAAACGGTATTACCGTAGATGATTGTGCAGATGTTAGTCATCAAGTGAGCGCAATTTTGGATGTTGAAGATCCAATTAGCACCGAATACAACTTAGAAGTGTCTTCACCTGGTATGGACAGACCGCTTTTTAAAGAAAAGCATTATGTTGATTCAATTGGTGAAATCGTTCAGGTTCGATTATCAATGCCGATGGATGATAGACGTAATTTTAAGGGCAAAGTGCTGGCATGCGAAAATGGCATAGTCAGTATCGAAGTGGATGGCCAGCAGTTCCAGTTAGCTGTGGCTAATATCGAAAAAGGTAACGTTGTTCCCACTTTCGATTAATGGAACAGCAATGCTTTCATCGACGAAAGCTTTAGTGAGGCGAAAATGAATAAAGAAATTTTGTTAGTGGCAGAAGCCGTTTCAAATGAAAAACAAGTGCCTAGAGAAAAGATTTTTGAAGCGCTGGAATTTGCTATTGCCAGTGCGACCAAAAAGAAAAACGAAGGCGAAATTGAAGTTCGTGTAAGTATCGACAGAACATCAGGTGATTTTGACACCTTCCGTCGTTGGATGGTTATTCCTGACGACCAAGAACAAGAGAATCCGTTTGCAGAAATTACAATATCTGCAGCACAAATTGATGAGCCTGATATTCAATTAGGCGATTATGTGGAAGAACAGATTGAATCTATTAAATTCGACCGCATAACTACGCAGACTGCGAAGCAAGTTATCGTGCAAAAAGTACGTGAAGCTGAGCGTGCGCAAATGATTGCTGAGTACGAAGATAAAGTTGGTGAACTTGTAACTGGTACGGTTAAGAAAGTTAACCGCGACAACATCATCATCGACCTAGGTAACAATGCTGAA
>JALUXV010000405.1 GCA_027013165.1 Alteromonadaceae bacterium | reverse complement strand
AAGTTCGATAGACGTTTGGTCAGCTTCACCTCGCTCTGGGTAGTGATCTAGGGCATAGATAGTACCGTCATCGTCTAGGCCTGCTTTGTATTCAGATGAGCGTTGGCTGGCAACAAGTTTAGCCGTGTAGTCTTCGTTGATGTCCCACTCTGTTGTCAGCGAGATACCTCGAGCTTCGTTAGACACGCTAGTGACTTCTTTTGTGCCGGTAGCGTTGTCGTACATGTCGTAACCGTCAGGTATTACATCATCGTTGCTTAAAGGAATACCCAAACCATTGGCACCACCTGCGTAACGATCAGAACCTGCTTCGTCTATCAGCACATTGTATGGGCGAAGGCCACCGTCACCGTTGTTTGCATCGGCGGTAAGTACCATACGGAAATCATTAGTTGGTTCGAATTTAACGGATATGCGGCCAGATACATCTTCAGTCTCACCCACGTCAAACTCTGCATCGGGAACGTTGATAAACTCACCTAAACCGTCGCGTTTGTTCACGGAAAGGTTCATGTTAAACGCAAGTGTTTCAGACAAACCATGGTTAACGAATAAGTCAGCTTTAACACGGCCGCGAGTACCAAATTCTGTGTTTATCTTAGTAACGTCACCTTGATCAGGCTCTTTAGTAATGATGTTAATTGCACCACCGATAGAGTTACGACCGTACAGTGTACCTTGTGGGCCACGAAGCACTTCGATACGCTCAATATTACTCAAGCTCCAGTTTTGACCTACCTGGCGACCTAAGTAAACACCGTCAACATACACACTTACGCCAGGGTCAGTGGTGATCAAATGGTCTTGTAATCCGATACCACGAATAAATGGGTTAACCGAGGACGTATGTCCTGCCGAGAAACCCGTAACGTTTAAGTTAGGCACAAATTTACCCACATCCGTAAGGTCGGTGATACCTTGCTCTGCAAGCATATCGCCGTCAAATGCACTTAGGGCAATTGGTACTTCATAAATCACTTGTGGACGTTTGGTTGCTGTTACCGTGATAGCTTCAAATTTTTGTTCTTCTGTGGCTTCTGCTTCTTGTGCAAATGCTGCGTTGCCTAAAGTCGGAATGGTCATTGCCACAGCAATGGCAACAGGGGAATATTTACTAGCAAATGATTTGCTTTTGTTAAACGTAGGTTTCATGCACTGTTCCTTGTTTTTTTATAAGTTAGGTTGCGTAACTATCTTCAAAAAATACAGATGTTCTCTAAGAAACATTTCATCGTGGAATAGACGAAAAAACTAACAGCAAAATAGCAAGAGCGCTGATAGTGTGAAGCGGGTAAAAACTCGTAGATATCCCGTCCAGATCTTATTGATCTTTTCGTTGAGATTTTTGTTTGAAGACAGGAAAAAGTTTACTGTCATAATTTATTCATGACAATGAAATTACAGCGTAATTTATATAAAATTTGACCAAGTGGACTATGGATAACTTATTCTGTACATGCCTGTAACACCTGATTTCGTCCGTAGCGCTTAGCATCGTATAGTGCTTTGTCGGCATCGCTCAACATAGCTTCAATATTTTGTGTGTTGAGAGTGCTTACACCAACACTACATGTGACCTTAAGAGTGTTTTCGTTGAATCTAATAGTTGTCTCGGCCAAGGTTTTCCTGAATTTATTGAGTAAGTTAATTACTTCATGGATGGGAGTTTCAGGAAAA